>NZ_JBFAPT010000002.1:0-53758 GCF_040676845.1 Nonomuraea sp. NPDC049504 | reverse complement strand
GATGCGGCGCGATGCGATGCGGCGCGATGCGATGCGGCGCGATGCGATGCGGCGCGATGCGATGCGGCGCGATGCGATGCGGCGCGGCGCGATGCGATGCGATGCGATGCGGCGCGGGTGGGCGGCGCAGGGGCGGCGCGGGTGGGCAGGCGACACGGACAGGAGCCTGCGGGGCTCAGCGACTCCCAGAGGGACCGCACCCCCCTTCCCCCACGACGCCCACCCAAGGCGGCGAGAGCGAGGCCAGCAGGCCTCAGGAGCGCGTCCGAGAGGCCGCTGGGCCCTCATTCCCTCCCCCGGCCGACGCCCGCGCACGACGGCGGGGTCGAGAGCTGCGGTGGGTCGGGCGCGCGTCCGAGGAGCCCCGAGCCCCTTAGACGTGGACGGTGGTGATCGGGAGCGAGGAGTCGGCGGGGATCTGGAGGGAGGACGGGGTGACGCCGGCGGCCACCAAGTCCGAGCCCAGGGCGGCGACCATGGCGCCGTTGTCGGTGCACAGACCAGGGCGGGGCACGCGCAGGCGTACGCCGGCCGCGTCGCAGCGCTCCTGGGCCAGGGCCCGCAGGCGGGAGTTGGCGGCGACGCCGCCGCCGATGAGCAGGTCGTGGACGTCGTACTTGCGGCAGGCCTGCAGCGCCTTGCGGGTGAGCACGTCGACCACCGCCTCCTGGAAGGACGCGGCCACGTCGGGCACGTGCACGGACTGCCCCGACGCCTCCCGGGCCTCGACCCACCGCGCCACGGCCGTCTTGAGCCCGGAGAAGGAGAAGTCGAGCGTGCCATCATCGATCTTGCCGCGCGGGAACGCGATGGCGGCCCCGGAGCCGTCGCGGGCAGCCTTGTCGATGTGGGGCCCGCCGGGGAAGGGCAGCCCCAGCACCCGCGCCACCTTGTCGAACGCCTCACCGGCGGCGTCGTCGACGGTGGAGCCGAGCGAGATGACGTCTTCGGCGACGTCGGGGACGAGCAGCAGCGAGGAGTGCCCGCCGGAGACGAGCAGCGCGATGCAGGGCTTGGGCAGCGGCCCGTGCTCCAGCTGGTCGACGGCGACGTGGGCGGCGAGGTGGTTGACGCCGTAGAGGGGCACGCCGAGGCCGAGCGCGTAGGACTTGGCGGCGGCGACCCCCACGAGCAGCGCACCGGCCAGGCCGGGGCCCGCGGTGACGGCGATGGCGTCGATGTCGGAGAACGTCAGCCCGGCCTGGGCCAGCGCGGCCTCCACGGTCGGCGTCATGGCCTCCAGGTGGGCGCGCGAGGCGACCTCGGGCACGACCCCGCCGAACCTGGCGTGCTCGTCCATGCTGGAGGCGACGGTGTTGGCGAGCAGCGTGTGGCCCCTGACGATGCCGATGCCGGTCTCGTCGCAGGACGTCTCGATGCCCAGGACCAGGGGTGCGTCAGTCATCCAGCCGTTTCCTCATCATGATCGCGTCGGTGCCGTCGTCGTAGTAGCGGCGGCGGGTGCCGATCTCCTCGAACCCGAAGCGCCGGTAGACGCTCTGGGCGCGCGGGTTGTCGGCGCGTACCTCAAGGAAGATCTCCCGCGCGCCTCTGCGGCGCGCCTCGGCGAGCAGCTCGGTCAGCATGGCGCTGCCGATGCCGTTGCGCTGGTGCTTCTCCAGCACCGCGATGGTCTGCACGTCGGCCTGGTCGGCCGCGGCGGCGAGCCCGGCGTAGGCGACGATCTCGTCGTCGACCAGCGCGACGACGTAGTGGCGGGTGCGCGGTATCTCGTCCAGCTCGCCGCGCATCATGCCCTCGCTCCACGCGTCGAGCGGGAAGGTGACCCGCTCGATCTCCATGACCGCCGGCAGGTCGGCCTCGGTCATCGGCCTGAGTCTCACGCCGTCACCTTCTTGGGGGCGCCCGGCACGACCGCGTCGGGCCTGCGCAGGTAGATCGGGCGTGGCGGGTCGAGCGCGACCCCCTTGGCCAGCCGCTCGGCGGCCAGGGCGGCGAGCGCGCCCGCGTAGGGGTAGGGGGGTGCTCCCGCGCCGTCGCCGAGCAGGTCGGGGTAGAGCTGGGCGCCCGCGCCGACCACCGGCAGCCCTTCGACGGGGACGTCGGCGGGCCGGTCGACGAAGGGACCGTCGAGGCGGGTGCGCAGATCGGTGTAGCGGGCCCAGAACACCTCTTTGCGCCGCGCGTCGGTGGCGGCGACGAAGGGCTCGGTGCGCCCGCTGGCGTAGGCGACGGCGTCGAGCGAGCAGACGCCGTACGCCGGCACGCCCAGGGTGGTCGCGAGGCCCTGCGCGGTCATCAGCCCCACCCGCAGACCGGTGTAGGGGCCGGGCCCGCTGCCCGCGACGACGGCCGTGACCTCGCGCAGCGTCACCCGCGCCGCGCCGAGCACCAGCTCGATGGCGGGCGCGAGCAGCTCACCGTGGCGGCGGGCGTCGATGGTGGTGTGTTCGGCGAGCACCCGCTCGCCGTCGTGGAGAGCCGCGGTGACGGCGGGCGTCGCGGTGTCAAAGGCCAGGACCAGCACGACTGTTTAGCCTACCCGCAGGCGGGGTCACTCCCAGCCGGTACGCCGCTTCAGCCATTCGAGTGCCACCAGGCCCTGCGCCCGCTGGAACGCCCTGAGCGTGGGCAGTCCAGGCGGGTCCGGCTGCCTGGACGAGCGGACGAAATAGCCGGTCATGGCGGCCACGACCCGGGTGACGTCGTCGCCGGGCAGCTCGGCCAGCTCGTGCGGTGCGGGCCCGCCCTGCATGCCGATGGACGGCAGCATCCCGACCAGGTCGAACCAGGACGCGGCGCGGGCGGCCCATGGCCAGTCGACGACGTAGACGCGGTCGTCGGTGAGCAGGATGTTGTCGGCCCGCAGGTCGGCGTGGGCGAGGGTGTCTCCGGCTGCCGCGGCGGCCCAGCCGGACTCCAGCTCGGCCAGCGCGCCGAGGTGCCGCACCGCCCAGGGGTCCAGCCCGGTGGTGTCCTCGCTCATGAGGTTGCGCCAGCCGTGGAACTGCTTGCCGAACACCTCCTCGATCGGCGGCGCGTCGATGGGCGACGGGGTGAGCGCGGCGGACATCTCCTCGACGGCGGCCAGCACCCGGTCCAGCTCGTCGCGCCGCCAGGGCATGGCGGGGTGGCGGCCTTCGACGTCCTCGAAGACGAGCACGACCCAGCCGTCGCGCTCGAACCCGGTGAGCAGCCGGGGCGCGGGCACGGACGCGGGCAGCGCGGCGGCGTTCACCAGCTCGGAGCGGTAGATGCGGACGGCGTCGGCGTTGGGCTCGGGGCCGACGGCCTTGACGAAGACGCGCCTGCCGCCGCGCGTGCGCAGGCGGACGGCTGCGGCCGGGGAGAAGCCGCCCGGCTGCGTGACGGCCTCGGCCACGGCGTCACCCAGGAAGTCCTCGATCGCGGCGCGCACCGCCGCGGGCACGTCGGACCAGGGCACGCGGGCACCGGTGGCGGGCGGGTTGGTCTGGGTGTCGGTGTCGGTGTCGGTGTCGGTCATGAGCCTCAGACCTGGGACGCGTAGACGATGATGTTGTCGACGTATTCGCCCTTGGCGTAGTCGAACTTGCCACCGCACGTTACCAGTTTGAGGCCGTCTTCCAGGTACACCTTTTTCGCCGGGAAGCTGTCCTTGTGCACCTGTTCGATCGCGTCCACCTTGTAGCGCACGACCTTGCCGTCACTGCGCTCGACCTTCACGGTCTCGCCCTTGCGTAACTCCCTGAGCTTGTAGAACACGGCGGGCGCCGTCTTGGTGTCGACGTGCCCGATGATCACGGAGGCGCCCTTCTCGCCGGGCACGGAGCTGCCGGTGTACCAGCCGGCCGTCTTCGGCTTCTCGTACGGCGGCAGTTCGACCTCGCCGTTCTCCAGCAGCTTGAGCTTCATCAGCGGCGCCTCGACGTCGATCGACGGGATGTCGATCGTCTTGGGCACGACGGAGGCTTGCGCGGGGGTGGTGGTGCCGGTCTCCATGCTCTTGCCGAACGCGACCAGCAGCAGGCCGGTCACGGCCCCTGCGAGCACCACCCGTCCTGGACGGGCCATGACCTTATGCCCTGGTGCGCCGCTTGATCGCGTAACCGATGCCGCCGGCCAGCGCCAGGGCGATGAGCACGCCCGCGGGGCCGAGCGGGATCGACGACTCCTCGGAGGCGTCCTGCGCGTACGTGCCGCCGCCGCCCGCCCGTGGCGCCCTGGTGGGCAGCGTGGTGGTCTCGGTGGGGTCGGGCTCGGCCGCGACGACGCGCAGCGTGGCGCGGCCCATGTCGTTGGTGCCCTCGCACTTGACGTCGACCCGGTAGTTGCCGCGCCGGATCGTTCCCGAGACCTGCGCCTCGCCGCGCACCCATGGCGAGGGAGAGGCGGGAGTCGCGGTGGGGGACGTCGTGGACGCCGGCACGGGGCTGAGCGGGACGCCGTTGATGAACGCCTTGGACGTGGCCGTGCCGGTGTGGGCGGGGCCGCCGGTCGGCACCGGACAGTTGGCCAGCACCCACACCCGGGACGTCTCGCCCGCGGTGACCCGGTCGGGGTTGACCTGGACGTTGATGTTCTGCCTTGTGGTGGTCACGCGGGGGCTGGCGGTGGTGGTGCCTGTGGGGCTCGCGCTGGCGGTTGGGGTGGGTGTGGGTGTCGGATCGGTGTCGGCCGAGGCCGAGCAGCCGGTCAGGCCGACCATGGCGATGGCTCCCGCGTACGCGACTCGTCTGACCCTGAGCACCGGCCGCACCCCACTTTGCCGTCTTGCTACCCAGCATCCACCAGAACGATGGATGTCGCCCCTCCTGATACCCAGAAATTCTGGGCGAATCACTGACCAACGATCATGTTTCAGATAGCCGGCCCGGTACGTCAAGGGTGCCAGTCTTACCGGATAGTGACCTGCGTTTTAGTCTTGTGGCGGTTCAGACGGCGTGTCGGCCCCGAAGTCGAGCCCGGAGCCGGGCCCGAGCCCGGCCCAGCGGGCGCCCACGCCGCGCAGGGTGACGACGCGGGCCTCGTCGCCGGCCTCGCGGTCGATGTGGATCTCCAGCCGGTCGTCGGCCAGCCCTTCGACCAGCCCCTCGCCCCACTCGACGACGGTGACGGACTCCTCCAGCGAGGCGTCGAGGTCGAGGTCGTCGACTTCCAGGTCACCACCCAGCCGGTACGCGTCGACGTGCACCAGCGGCGGCCCCTGCCGCAGCGACGGATGCACCCTGGCGATCACGAACGTCGGCGAGGTGATGGGCCCGCGTACTTTGAGTCCCTCGGCGAGGCCCTGCACGAGCGTGGTCTTGCCGGCGCCGAGCGGGCCCGACAGCACGACGAGGTCGCCGGCGCGCAGCCGGGCGGCCAGGCGGGCGCCGAAGGCCCGCATCTCCTCGGTGGTCGCGACGCGCACTTACAGCTCCACTCTCTTCAGCAGGTCGCGCAGCGCGTCGTTGACGACGCCCGGACGCTCGAGCTGGATCAGGTGCGAGGTGTCGGGCACCTCGGTCAGCTGCGCCTTGGGCAGGGCGGCGGCGATGGCCTTGCTGTGGTCGGGCGGGGTCAGCCAGTCGCGGTCGCCCACCAGGATCGCGGTGGGCACCGGGTCGAGCACGTGCAGCGCGGAGAGCTTGTCGTGGTTCATCAGCGCCGGGTAGAAGTCGGCGACCACCTCGGTCGGGGTGGCCCTGATCATCGACTCGGCGAAGTCGACGACGGTCGGGCTGACGTTCTTCGAGTCGCCGAAGCCGACGTAACGGGTGAGGAGGAAGGCGATGTCGCTGCCCGCGTTGCGGGTCCTGTCGATGAGCGAACCGCGCTTGCCCAGCATCGACACCGTGGTGGGGGCGACCTTGTGGACGACCTTCGACAGCATCGCGGGCAGGCCCAGCGTCAGCTCGGCCAGCTTGCCCGCCGAGGTCGCGATGAGGGCCACCGCCCGGATCTTGTCGCCGAACAGGTGGGGGTGACGGTCGGCCAGCGCCATGATCGTCATGCCGCCCATGGAGTGGCCCACCAGCACGCACGGGCCGGGCACGTGAGCGGCGATGACCTCGGCGAGGTCGTCGCCGAGCCGGTCGATCGTGCTGTCCTCGGCGCCCGCTCGCTGGGAGCGGCCGTGGGAGCGCTGGTCCCACAGGACCACGCGGTAGTTGTCACGCAGGTCTTTGCGCTGGTAGTGCCACGACTCCATGCTGAGGCAGTAGCCGTGGCAGAAGACGACGGTCAGCGGCGGCTCGTCGTCGGCCGACGGGTTCTTCCGCTCCGGGCCATCGATCTCGACGTGCAGCGCCTTGCCGTCGGAGGTGATGAGCGTGTGCTCGGTGCCGCGCAGCTCGCCGAACGGCTCGCTGGCCTCGGTGTCGGGGCGCAGCCTGATGCGGCCGACCGCGTACCGCTTGGCCAGCGCCGCCGCCGCGACGCCTGCTGAGGCCGCGCCGACGAGCGCGCCGGCGATCCCTACCCGGCGCCGTCTTGCCGTCGTCGTCATGTGCCCGATCCTTCTCCACTCATGGCCGACGCGATGTGCCCTTCGTCACTGGTGGTAGATCCTGGGCACCCGCGCTCCGATCCTCGTCACGATCTCATGTGTGATCGTGCCGAGGGTATCGGCCCACTCCTGAGCGGTCGGCTCGCCCCCGTCGCCGGGGCCGAACAGCACGACCTCGTCGCCCGCGGAGATCGGGTCGTCACCCATGTCGATCATGAACTGGTCCATGCACACCCGGCCCGCGACGAGCCGGCGGCGCCCGCCCGCCAGCACCTCGGCCCGCCCGGTCGCGTGGCGCAGCACGCCGTCGGCGTAGCCGAGCGGCACCAGGGCGAGCGTGGTCTCGCACGAAGTGGTGTAGAGGTGGCCGTAGGACACGCCCGAGCCCTCGACGACCCGCTTGACCAGGCCGACCCTGGCCACCAGCGTCATGGCGGGCCGCAGGCCGAAGTCGCCCAGCTCGGGGACGGGGCTCAGGCCGTACATCGCGATGCCGGTCCTGACCATGTCGAAGCGGGCCTCGGGCAGCGTGACGACGGCGGCGGAGTTGGAGATGTGCCTGATCACCTCAGAGCCCGCAGCGCCGGCCTGCTCGGCCAGCTTCAGAGCCGTCTCGTACGTCTCAAGCTGCCGCGCGACCGACGGATGCCCGGGGATGTCGGCGCAGGCGAAGTGGGACCAGATGCCGACGATCTCGATGGCGCCCTCGGCCTTGAGCTCAAGCGCCTTGGCCAGCAGGTCGGGCCAGGCGGCCTGCGGCGCCCCGCCCCTGCTCATGCCGGTGTCGGCTTCGAGGTGGAGCTTCGCTGCGCGGCCCGTGGCGCGGGCGGCGGCGGCGATCTCGTCGAGCAGGGCGGGATGCGAGGCCGACAGCTCGACATCGGCGGCCAGCGCCTCGGCGATCGGCTCGCCGGGGGTGATCAGCCAGGCCAGGATCGGCGCGCTCACCCCGCCGGCGCGCAGGTCGAGCGCCTCCTGGATGAACGCGGTGCCGAGCCGGCTCGCCCCCGCCCCCAGCACGGCCTCGGACGTGGGCAGCAGGCCGTGGCCGTAGGCGTCGGCCTTGACCGCGCCCATCAGCTGCGCGCCACCGGCCCGCTCTTTCAGCAGGGCCACGTTGTGGCGAATGGCGCCCAGGTCGACCCGTGCCTCGGCGGGGGTGGTCATCGGGTGGTCCATCTCTCCAGTCTGGCAGCTCGGGCTCATGGCCGGGCACGCTTCGCCCGGCCTGGACGTCACGAAATGGCGCTGGTCACGGCCCGGATGGCCCGGGGAAGCGCGGTCGCCACGTCGCCCGCGGCCAGCGGCGCGCCCTCGGCGGCCAGCCGCCCGGCCACGCCGTGCAGGTAGGCGCCGCAGGACGCGGCGTCGTAGCAGCTCAGGCCCTGGGCGAGCAGCGCGCCCGCGAGGCCGGCCAGCACGTCGCCGGTGCCGCCGGTGGCCAGCCACGACGTGCCGGTGGGGTTGACCCGCACCGGGCGGGCGTCCTCGGCCACCACCGTGGTCGAGCCCTTGAGCAGCACGGTGACGCCCAGCTCCGCCGCCGCCCTGCGGGCGTGTTCGAGGCGGGCCGCCTCGATCGCGTCGCGGTCGGCGCGCAGCAGCCTGGCCAGCTCGCCGGCGTGCGGCGTGATGAGGACGGGCGCGTTGCGCCACAGCAGCGAGCGGTCCCTGGCGACCAGCGTCAGCGCGTCGGCGTCGACCAGCACGGGCACGTCGGAGGCGAGCACCTCGGCGGCCAGCTCGTGCGCCCAGTCGTCGGTGCCGAGCCCCGGGCCGAGCACCCACGCCTGCACCCGGCCCACGCGGGTGATGGAGGGCTCGTCGAGCTCCGTCACCACGGACTCCGGCCAGTGGGAGCGCACCTGGGCGACGGGGGCGGGGCGGCCGGCGTACCTGACCATGCCGGCGCCGCCCCGCAGCGCACCGCCGACGGCGAGCACGGCCGCGCCGGTGAACAGGTCACCGCCCGCCGCGACGCCCAGCACGCCTCTGCGGTATTTGTCCGACTCGTTGCCCGGCCGCGGCAGCAGCACGTCGAGGTCGGCGTCGGTGAGCGCGGCCACGTCGGGGTCGGGCAGGTAGGGCCCGAGCCCGATGTCCACCAGCTCGACCCGCCCGGTGTGCGCGGCGCCCGGATCGACCAGCAGCCCCGTCTTGTACGCCCCCATGGTCACGGTCACCCGCGCCCGCACCGCGGCGCCCTCGACCCGCCCGGTGGAGGCGTCGACCCCGCTCGGCACGTCGACCGCCACGACCTGCCCGCGCGCGGCGGCGGCCTGCTGGGCCAGCTCCGCGTACGGCTCGCGCAGCGCCCCCGACACCCCGATGCCGACCAGCCCGTCGATGATCAGATCGGCCTCGTCGATGGCGGACCGATCGACGACCCGCCCACCGGCGTCGAGCAGCGCCCGCAGCCCCGCCTCGTGCGTCTTCGAGCCGGCCGCCACGACGCCCACCCTGGCGCCGCGCCTGGCCAGCCGCTGCCCCGCGTAGAGCGCGTCGCCGCCGTTGTCGCCGCTGCCGGTGAGCAGCACCACGCGGCTGCCGTAGACGCGGCCCAGAAGATCGGCGCAGACGGCGGCCAGCCCGGCCGCGGCCCGCTGCATCAGCGTGCCGTCGGGCAGCCGGGCCATGAGCGCCTGCTCGGCCTGCCTGATCTGGTCGGCTGTGTAGGCGGTCTTCATGATCTGACGCTATCCCTCCGCGATCACGTAGGCCACGGCCACCCCCGCGTCGTGGCTGAGCGAAAGGTGCCAGCGTTTGACGCCCAGCCCGTACGCGGCCTCGGCCACCTTGCCGTAGACCCGCAGCTCCGGTTTGCCCAGCTCGTCGCAGCGCACCTCGGCCTCCAGATGACCGAGCCCCTTGGGCGCGCCGAGCGCCTTGGCGACGGCCTCCTTGGCGGCGAACCTGGCGGCCAGCGAGTGGACCGGCAGCGGCTGCTCGACCTCGGTGAACAGCCGGTCCTTGAGCTGCGGAGTGCGCTGCAGCGCGGCCTCGAAGCGGGCGATGTCAACGACGTCGACGCCGATACCCAGGATCATCGTCCCAGCGTATGGGCTTCAGAACGGGCCGCGCTCCCACGGCCCCCAGATGGCCAGGGACATGCCCTGTCTTGCCTGCACGTTGACGTAGAGGGTGTGGCCGCCCGGCCCGAACGTGGAGCCGGCGAACTCGGCGCCCGGGTCGCCGTCGACGGGCTCCAGGCGGCAGAAGTCGAAGATCTCCCCCGCCTTGCTGAGCCCGCGCAGGTAGTTGGCGCCGTCGCCGTCCTCGCAGAGCACGAGCGTGCCGCGGCGGCTGACGGTGACGTTGTCGGGCACGTCGAGCGCCGAGGCGCGGGGCGACTCGTAGACGAGCTTGAGCCTGCCGCTCCACGTCTCGTAGCCCCACACCTGGCCGCGCCCGTCGCCGAAGCCGTCGGGCGCCTCGTCGCCGGGCGCGGTGGCCCCGCCCTGGGTGGAGACGAAGTAGACCGTGCCCTGGTGCTGCACGGCGCCCTCCAGCCGGGAGAAGATCGCCGCGCCCGCCTCCCTGCCCTGCTTGCCCACGGCCTGGACGGCCTCGTCGTTGGACGGCCTGCCGCGGAAGTCGGGGTCGGGGTCGTCGATGTCGACCCACGTGGTCTCGTACGTGACGCCGCGCTTCTGCCCCACCGACAGGTCCTTGCGCTTGGCGCCCTTGACGGCGAGCATCTGCAGCCGGCCGCCGTCGAGCAGCCGCCCGGCCAGCACCGGGTGCTTGGGCGGCAGGTAGCGGTAGAAGCCGGAGGGGAAGCCGAAGTTGTCCTCGGTGAGGTAGAGGGCGCCGGAGGAGGGGTCGAAGGCGACGGACTCGTGGGCGAAGCGGCCGGCCGCGCGGATCGGCCTGGCGCTCGCGGCGCGGCCGACCGGCACCTCGAAGAGGTAACCGTGCTTGCGGGTGAGCTTGGAGTTGTCGCCGCCGGAGAAGTCGTCACCGACGTCGGGGCCGTTGACGGTCTCCTCGCAGGTCACCCAGGCGCGCCAGGCCATGGGGCCGCCCGAGCAGTTCATCATGGTGCCGGAGAGCGAGGGCGCGCTCTCGATCACCTCGCCGTGGCGGGTGACGCGCAGCGTGGAGGTGCCGCCGCCGGCCATCGGGTCGTAGGCCCGCTTCTTGTCGCCGAACGCGCCGACCGGGCCGTTGACCTCGTGGTTGCGGATGAGGATCGTGCTGCCCTTGGGCCCTGCGAAGGCGGCCATGCCGTCGTGGCGGCCGGGGACGGTCGAGCCGTCGCCGAACTTGCTGCCGGCCACGCTGAACGAGCGGTAGCGGAAGCCGTCGGGCAGGTGCAGGCGCACCTCGCCGTCACGCAGGTCGCGTACGGGACGCAGCGGCCCGTACGCGCGCACCGGCTTGGCCTGGCCTTGATGGCTCACGCACGCGACGCCCGCGAAGGGCCCGGCGATGCCGGCGGCCACGGTGGAGATGAAGCGGCGACGGTCCATGGCAACCTCCGTGAGGCACAGTACCCGCTCGCGGCAGCCGAACTCCTTCGCTTTCCCCGAACTGAGTCTCGGTAATCCCACGTCTTCATCCACAGGCTGTGGATATCCGGGGACGCGCCCCTCCCATGATCCGTTTTGTCGGGCATCGCTACGCTGCCTAGGTGAACAACGGCTACGTGGAACTGAGCAGGGAGCAGTGGAGCGAGCTCCGCAAGAACACGCCCTTGACTCTCACCGCAGACGAGCTGGAAGAGCTGCGCGGGGTCGACGACCCCATCGACCTGACCGAAGTCACCGACATCTACCTCCCCCTGACCCGGCTGCTCAACCTGCACTTCACCGGGTCCAAGCAGCGCAGCAGCGTGCTGAGCGCGTTCCTTGGGCACGAGGAGCAGCGCGTCCCGTACATCCTGGGCATCGCGGGCAGCGTCGCGGTCGGCAAGTCGACCACGGCCCGGCTGCTGCACACCCTCCTCGCGCGCTGGCCCGAGCACCCGCACGTGGAGCTGATCACCACCGACAGCTTCCTCTACCCCAACGCGGTGCTGGAGGCCAAGAAGATCATGCACCGCAAGGGCTTCCCCGAGAGCTATGACCGGCGGGCGCTGGTCAGGTTCGTGGCGGAGGTCAAGGCGGGCGCGGCGGAGGTGAAGGCGCCGATCTACAGCCACCTGGAGTACGACATCGTCCCCGGCGCCGCGCAGACCGTGAGAAATCCCGACATCCTGATCATCGAGGGGCTCAACGTCCTCCAACCGGCCCCGCCCACGTCCCTCGCCGTCAACGACTACTTCGACTTCTCCATCTACGTGGACGCCAAGGTCGAGGACATCCGCACCTGGTACGTCGAACGCTTCCACAAGCTGCGCCGCACCGCCTTCGAAGACCCCAAGTCCTACTTCCGCCACATCGCCGAGCTCTCCTACGAGGAGGCCACGGCGTTCGCGGAGAACGTCTGGCGCGACATCAACGAGCGCAACCTCGTCGAGAACATCGCCCCCACCAGGGGCCGCGCCGACCTCGTGCTCAAGAAGGGCGCAGACCACTCCGTACGACGGGTGCGTCTTCGCCAGACCTGAACGCCTCCTCGTACACGTAACGCCCGAACCTGCCCGCACACCCCAGATCGTCGACGCCGGCGAACCAGCACTCCTCGCCGTGACCATGACACCAGATCATGCGAGGAACGTTCGCGTACCGGCGTCAACACCCCGTCAACATCCGATCGACGAGAATGTCCGAGTGCTGCACCTGCGACTGATCGTCCCCGCCGCGCGCACCGAAGAGGCGACGGCGGTGTTGGAGAGCTGCCCAGGCGTCACCAACATCGTCGTCCTGCCGGGCGCCGCCCGCGAGCCGCGCGGCGACGTGGTGCTCTGCGACGCGGCCAGAGAGTCGGCCAACGAGGTGCTCGGCCGGCTCGCCTGGCTGCGGACCGAGGGCTCCATCGCGGCCGAGCAGGTCGACCTCTCGCTGTCGGAGGCCGCCGACGCCGCCGTCGAGGAGGCCCCGGGCGAGCCCGACGACGCCGTGGTCTGGGCCGAGCTGGCCCAGCGGGTCTCGGCCGACTCCCGGGTCACCTGGTCGTACCTGGTGTTCCTCACCATCGCCACGCTGCTGGTCGGCGTCGGCGTGCTGCAGAACTCCCTCGTCCTCATCGTCGGCGCGATGGTGCTCGGTCCCGAGTTCGGCGCGGTCGCCGCCGTCTGCTTCGGGCTGCTGCGCGGCGACGGGCGGCTGATCGTGAGCGCGCTGCGGACGCTGGTCGTCGGGTTCGTGGCGGCGATCGCGATCGCGTACGCGTGCGCGCTCGCGGCGTACTGGCTGGGCTGGTTCGGCCCCGGCGACATCGGCGGGCACGAGGAGGTGCAGTTCATCGTCAAGCCCGACCGCTGGTCGTTCGTCGTGGCCCTGCTGGCCGGCGCGGCGGGGGTGCTGTCGATCACGGCGGGCAAGTCGACGGCCCTGATCGGCGTGTTCATCTCCGTCACCACGGTCCCCGCCGCCGGTTACGTGGCGGTCTCGCTGGCCGTCCAGGAGCTGCGGGAGGTCGGCGGCTCCATCTCCCAGCTCGCGCTGAACCTCTTGGGGATGAGCGTGGCGGGCACGCTCACCCTCCTGGTCCAGCGCAGATTCTGGCCTCAAGTAGGACGGCGTTCATCCCTATGACCGAGGCGGCGGCGCCGGGCGGACGGGTAGTGTCCGGCTCATGCACATCCTCGCCACCGAGGGGCTGACCAAGCGCTTCCCCACCGTCACCGCGGTCGACCGGCTCTCGGTCACCGTGGGGCCGGGGGTCACCGGTCTGGTCGGGGCGAACGGCGCCGGCAAGTCGACGATGATCAAGATCCTGCTCGGCCTGCTGCCGCCGTCCGAGGGCACCGCGCGCGTGCTCGATCTCGACGTCACCACGCAGGGCGCCGAGATCCGCCGGCTCGTCGGCTACATGCCCGAGCACGAATGCCTGCCCCCCGACGTATCCGCGACCGAATTAGTCGTCCACCTCGCCCGCATGTCCGGGCTGCCGCGCACCGCGGCCCGCGAACGCGCCGCCGACGTGCTGCGCCACGTGGGGCTCGCGGAAGAGCGCTACCGTGCCGTCGGCACCTACTCCACCGGCATGAAACAGCGGGTGAAGCTGGCCCAGGCACTCGTCCACGACCCCAAGCTGATCTTCCTCGACGAGCCGACCAACGGGCTCGACCCGCGCGGGCGCGACGAGATGCTGACGCTGATCCGGCGCATCGGCACCGAGTTCGGCATCAGCGTGCTGGTCACCTCCCACCTGCTCGGCGAGCTCGAGCGCATCTGCGACCACGTCATCGTCATCGACGCGGGACGACTGCTGCGCTCCTCGGCCATCGGCGAGTTCACCCAGGCCACCCAGACCCTGACGGTCGAGGTGGACGAGGGGCTCGACGACCTGGCCGCCAAGCTGTCCGGCGACGGGCAGACGGTCTCGCTCCAGGGGCGGCAGCTGGTCGTGAAGGTGGCGGGCGAGCAGACGTACGACGCCATCCGCGACGCCACCGCCGAGCTGGGCCTGTGCCTGATCCGCCTGGAGCAGGGACGCCACCGCATCGAGGACGTCTTCAGGGATGAGGTGGCACATGTCTGAGATCTACGACATCGGCTATCGCCACTACGACGGCCCCAGGCTCGGCCGCGGCTACTCCACCAGGGCGCTGACGGTCCACAGCCTGCGCGGCGTCTTCGGGCTCGGCCGGCCCGCGCGCAGCAAGATCGTCCCGTACTCGCTGGTCGCCATCATGTTCTTCCCGGCCATCGTGAACATCGCCCTGATGGCCCTCGCCCAGCAGCGCGGCATCGACTACAGCGGCTTCGCGGTCGTCATGCAGGCCGTCGTGGCGATCTTCCTGGCCGCCCAGGCGCCCACGGTGGTCGCCCCCGACCTGCGCTACCGCGTCCTGCCGCTCTACCTGTCGCGTCCCGTCTCGATCGCCGAGTACGTCGGCGCGAAGGTCGCCGCGATGACCATCGCGGTCTTCGCGCTCGTCGCGGCCCCGATCACCGTGGTCTACGCCGGCGAGCTGCTCATCGACATGCCAGGACCGCCCGCCACCGGCGAATACCTCAGCTCCGTGCTGATGGCGCTGGTGCTGGCGCTGCTGCTGTCGGTCTTCGGGCTCGCGCTGGCCTCGTTCACGCCCAGGCGCGGCCTCGGCGTGGCCTCGGTGATCACGGTCTACCTGCTGTCGTCGGCCGCGGTCCCCATCATCTACGGCACCCTCTACTCGGCGGGCAACGAGGCCGCGGCCACCTACGCCTGGCTGGTCAACCCGTTCTGGCTGGTCGACTCCGTCCAGCACGCGGTGTTCGGCACGCCGTCCCACGCGATCGAGGACGGCGTCTACCCGAGCGGCGCCGTGTCGATCGCGGTGCTGCTCGTGCTGCTCGCCGCCGGCTTCGCCGCGCTGGCCCTGCGCTACAGGAAGGCGGCCGCGCGATGAAGATCGAGCTCTCTCAGGTCTCCCGCTGGTACGGCAACGTCGTCGCGGTCAACGACGTCACCATGACCATCGGGCCGGGCGTCACCGGCCTGCTCGGCCCCAACGGGGCGGGCAAGTCGACGCTCCTGCACATGATGGCCGGCTTCCTCGCCCCGTCGGGCGGCACGGTCACCCTGGACGGCACCCGCGTCTGGAAGAACCACCACATCTACCGCAGCATCGGCCTGGTCCCCGAGCGCGAGGGCGTCTACGGCTTCCTGACCGGCTGGCAGTTCGTGCTGTCCGCCGCCCGCCTGCACGGCCTGCCCGACCCCGACGAGGCCGCACGCAAGGCCCTGGCCACCGTCGAGATGGAGGAGCCCAAGGACCGGCGGGTCGAGACGTACTCCAAGGGCATGCGCCAGCGCGTCAAGGTCGCCGCCGCACTCGTCCACGACCCACCCGTGCTGCTGCTCGACGAGCCGTTCAACGGCATGGACCCGCGCCAGCGGCTGCACCTCATGGACCTGATCCGCGCCATGGGCACGGCGGGCAAGACCATCCTGTTCAGCTCCCACATCCTGGAGGAGGTCGAGCGGGTCGCCCAGCACATCGAGGTGCTGGTGGCCGGCCGGCACGCCGCGTCGGGCAACTTCCGCGAGATCAGGCGGCTGATGACCGACCGGCCCCACCTGTTCAGGATCCGGTCGAGCGACGACAGGAAACTGGCCGCCGCCCTCGTACGCGACGACTCCACCGGCGGCATCACGCTGCGCCCCGACGGGCTGGAGGTCCAGGCCACCGAGTTCCGCCGCTTCGCCCGCCTCCTGCCCCAGGTCGCCCGCGCCGAGGGCGTCAGCCTGCACCAGGTCTCCCCCGCGGACGAGGACCTGGAGAGCGTCTTCTCCTACCTCATCAACAGGAGCTCCTGATGAACACAGTCGTCGCGGGCATCACCTACCGGGCCCTGCTGGGGCGCCGGCGGATCATCCTGCTCCTGCTGCTCCCGCTGGCCCTGATCGGCCTCGCCGTGCTGTTCAAGGTCTTCGGCGCCGCCGACCAGCGCTCGGCCGTCCTGCTGCTGCAGAACTTCGCCATCGGCACCATGCTGCCGCTGCTCGGCCTCATCGCCGGCACCGGCGTCATCGCCCCCGAGATCGACGACGGCACCATCATCCACCTGATGTCGAAGCCGATCTCGCGCCCGACCATCGTCATGACCAAGTTCCTGGTGGCCGCGTCGCTGCTGGCAGTGTTCGCGGCGGTGCCGACATACGTGTCGGGCTGGCTGCTCGTACGTGGTGAGGACGGCGTCGCCGCCGGCTTCGCCCTCGGCACCCTGGCCGCCGGCATCGCCTACGCCGCGCTGTTCCTGCTGCTCGGCATCGTCACCCGGCACGCGGTGACGATCGGCATCGTCTACGCCCTGGTCTGGGAGAGCCTCGTCGGCAACCTCGTGCCGGGCGCCCGCAGGTTCTCCATCCAGCACTGGGGCCAGTCGATCGCCGACCAGCTCAGCGACTCGCCCTTCCTCAAGGCGGACGTCACGCTCGGCTTCGCCGTCCCCGCCCTGCTCGTCGTCACCGTCGCCGCCGTCCTCTGGGCCGGCCAGCGCCTGCGCGCCTTCTCACTCACCGGCGACGAGTGACCGTACGAACGAAAAAGGCCCGCGGGGATCTCTCCGCGGGCCTTCTTTCGATGCCGTGTCTCAGACGCAGACCTTGCGGACCACGTCGGCCAGGCGGTTCGCCACCATCGTGGCGTGCTCCTCGCTGGCCGCCTCGACCATCACCCGGATCATCGGCTCGGTGCCGCTCGGCCTGATCAGCACGCGCCCGGTCTCACCCAGCTCCGCCTCCGCCGTGGCGACGGCGGCGAGCAGCTCGGGAGCCGCGGCCTTGCCCTTGTCGACGTCCTTGACGTTGATCAGGATCTGCGGCAGCGACGTCATGATCGAGGCCAGCTCCTTGAGCGGCACCCCCGACTTGGCCACCACGCCCAGCAACTGCAGCGAGGTGAGCAGGCCGTCGCCGGTGGTGGCGTGGTCGAGCATGATGACGTGGCCCGACTGCTCACCGCCCAGGTTGTAGCCGTCGGCCTTCATCCGCTCAAGCACGTAACGGTCGCCCACCGCGGTCTCGACCACGGTGATGCCCGCCTCGCGCATCGCGAGCTTGAAGCCCAGGTTGGACATGACGGTCGCGACCACGGTGTCCTTGGCCAGCAGGCCGTCGCCGTGCAGCGCGGCGGCCAGCACGGCCATGATGCGGTCACCGTCGACGATCGCGCCGGTGTGGTCGACCGCCAGGCAGCGGTCGGCGTCGCCGTCGTAGGCCACGCCGAGGTCGGCCCCGCGCGAGACGACCACCTGGCAGAGCTTGTCGAGGTGGGTCGAGCCATGACCGTCGTTGATGTTGAGGCCGTCGGGCCGCGCGCCGATGGCCTCGACCCGCGCCCCCGCGCGCACCAGCGCCTCGGGAGCCACCATGTGGGCCGCCCCGTGAGCGCAGTCGACCACGACGTGCAGGCCGTCAAGGCCGGCGTTCATCGTGGTCAGCACGTGGGAGATGTAGCGGTCCGCCTCGCCGTACGCGTCGCGCACGCGCCCCACGCCGGACCCGACGGGGAAGCTCCACTCCTCGCCGAGCCGCCGCTCGATCTCGTCCTCGACCGCGTCGGACAGCTTGAAGCCGCCGCGCGCCAGGAACTTGATGCCGTTGTCGGGCGCCGCATTGTGCGAGGCCGACAGCATGACGCCGAGGTCGGCGCCGAGCGCCGCGGTGAGGTGGGCGACGGCAGGGGTGGGCAGCACGCCGAGGCGCAGCACGTCCACTCCAGACGCCGCAAGGCCGGCGACCACTGCGGCCTCGAGGAACTCTCCCGAGGCACGCGGGTCCCGGCCTACGACCGCCACCGGACGGCGTCCGGTAGCGGCGAACGCGCCTGCATCGCCGAGGACATGGGCCGCCGCCACGGACAGATCCATGGCGAGCTCGGCCGTGAGGTCGCGGCCCGCGACCCCACGTACCCCGTCGGTGCCGAAGAGGCGCGCCAACTCAGCGCTTGCTGTACTGCGGAGCCTTACGGGCCTTCTTGAGGCCGTACTTCTTCCGCTCCGTGGCGCGGGCGTCACGGGTGAGGAAGCCGGCCTTCTTCAGCGGCGGGCGGTTGACGTCGACGTCGAGGATCGCCAGCGCGCGGGACAGGCCCATGCGCAGCGCGCCGGCCTGGCCGGTCACGCCGCCGCCGTCGATGCGCGCGATGACGTCGAACGCCTCCTCGGCGCCGAGCACCACGAAGGGCTCGTTGACGATCTGCTGGTGGACCTTGTTCGGGAAGTAGACGTCCAGCGAACGACCGTTGATCGTCCACTTACCGGTGCCGGGGACGATGCGCACGCGGGCGATCGCCTCCTTACGGCGGCCGGTGCCGTACGAGTTGCCCGTGGTGACGGGCTTGCGCACGGGAGCGTCAGCGCTGGCGGCGGACTCGGTGGTGTACTCGGACGGGAAGTCCTCGCCGGAGAGGTCCTCCAGCTCGGCCGTCTCTACGACCGTCTCGACACCGGTGGGCTCAGCCACGGTTCTCCTCTAACTCTTTCGAACTACTACTGGGCGATCTGGGTGATCTGGAACGGCACCGGCTGCTGGGCCTGGTGCGGGTGCTCAGAACCCGCGTAGACCTTCAGCTTCTTGGCCATCTTCCGACCGAGGGAGTTCTTCGGCAGCATGCCCTTGACGGCCTTCTCGACGGCCTTCTCCGGCCGCTTCTCCATGAGCTCGCCGTACGTGACGGAACGCAGACCGCCCGGGTAGCCCGAGTGGCGGTACGCCTTCTTCTGCTCAAGCTTGTTGCCGCTCAGCGCGATCTTGTCCGCGTTGATGACGATGACGAAGTCACCGGTGTCGACGTGGTTGGCGAAGATCGGCTTGTGCTTGCCGCGGAGCAGGGTCGCGACGTGGCTGGCCAGCCGGCCCAGCACGACATCGGTCGCGTCGATGACGTACCACTGACGCTGGACGTCGGCGGGCTTCGGTGAGTACGTGCGCACGGTCGTAGCCTTCTTTATGCTCGCGTCTTCGGCGCTGTCGGATGCGACAGCTACATTGGTCGGTCGGTGCGGGCACACGACGGCCCGGACCTTCCGTCTCCACATCACGGGAGATGACGCCGGACGCGCCGCGCATCGGTCTCGCAGGACCTATGCACACAACGAACCTAAGCTACCCGCCCTGAGGCGTGCAGGTCAAAAGACCGGTAACCCTGTGCGATTCTACCTGACCTCAGAACGGTTTAGTTTCGTTTCCCTGGGACCCCTTCTTTCCCAGGACCCGACATCCCTATCGTTAGCGGCGGTATGTGGCAGATCTCTCGCACCCGGCTCACCCAGCGCGGCCCCCGGCGCCGGAGCCGTCTGGGCCTGCTGACCTGCCTGCTCGCGGTCCTGTTCACGGGCGTGCTGATCGGCCGGCTGAGCAGCGAGGAAGAGCCGGCCCGCCACATCTACCTCAGCGAGACCGCGCCGCCCGCCGCGGCCACCGCCAACCCGGCGCCGACCGTGCAGAAGAAGGCGCAGCCGCAGGTCGAGAGCATCCCCAGGGGCATCACCATCAAGAAGGAAGTGGGCGAGCCCACCGCCACGCACGCGCCGCGCCGCACCCCCGACGGGCAGATCCCCGGGTTCAACTCCCACGACAACCCGTCGGCGGCGTTCGAGGACGGGCGCGAGGACGTACGGGTGCTGGCGGGCATGGCGTCCGAGGTCGTCACGCTGACGAACTCCGCCAGGGCCAAGCGCGGATGCGGGCCGCTCAGGGTCGACGCGGGGCTGACCAGGTCGGCTCGTACGCACTCGCTGGAGATGGCCCGCGCCGGCGAGCTCGCCCACAACTCCCCCGACGGCTCCTCCCCCTGGGACCGCATGGAGCGCGCCGGATACCGCTGGGGCGCCGCCGAGAACATCGGCGCCGGATACAGCACCGCCCGGGAGGCGGTGAGCGGCTGGATGGGCAGCCCTGACCACCGCAGGAACATCCTCGACTGCCGCCTGAAGGCCATCGGCGTCGGCGTCGCCGCGGGCCCCGGAGGCCCATGGTGGACCCAAGACTTCGGAACCCAATGACGAACATCACGGTAATGTCGCCGCATGGTTTCCAACGGCAGTGGGGAACGTGAGCACGGCACCGGCAGCGCCCCCTACGGCATGGGAGGCACTCCCAGGGGCGAGGGCTCACCGGCGGACGCGACGGCGGGCAGCCTGTTCACGAGCAACGGCCCCGCAGGTGGCGGGCCCGCCGACGGGGCCCCTGGCAGCTTTTTCGCAGCCGACGGCGGCTCCGAAGGCGGCCGTCCCCGCAGGGGCAGGCCGGTCGACGAGCCCTTCCCCAACAACCCGGGCGGTGGCTCTGACGCGCCCGGCAGCCTGTTCATGAGCGGCTCCGGCCGCCACGGCGGGCCCGGCGGGCCCGGTGGGCCTGCTGGCCCTGGCGGTCCTGCCGGCCCCGGTGGTCCCGGCGGCCTTGCCGGCCCTGCCGGTTTCGGCGGTCCTGACGGCCCTGGCGGCCCCGGCGGCCCTGCTGGTCTCGGTGGCCCTGCTGGTTTCGGCGGCCCTGACGGCCCTGCCGGTGGGCCCGGCGGCGCTCCGGGTGGTGCTCCCGGCGGTCGCGGCCGTCACGGCGGCGGCCCTGCCGGCCCTGGGCCTGGTGGTTCTAGCGGTCCCGGTGGTCCCGGTGGCCCGGGCGGGGGTTTCGGCGGCGGGCCTGCCGGTCCGCCGCAGGGCGGCTTCGGCACGGACCCGTTCGGCGGCCCGAGCGGGGCGCACCCCGTTCCCGGCCGACGAGCCGCTCCACCGAGCGGTCCCGGCGGCGGCCCTGGTGGTGGCCCCGGTGGCGGCCCTGGGGGCGGCCCTGGTGGCGGCTCCTCCGCGAGCGCCGCCACCTCCGCCTTCGGAGCGCCCACCCCGCCGGAGGGCGCCGACGGCAAGGACGACAAGGACAGCAAGGGCAGGGGCAAGGACGGCAAGAAGGGCAGGGGCGACGAGTCCGCCTCTTCCGGAAAGTCCCGCCGAGGCCGCAAAGATCGCGGTGCCACGGCAGACCCCGAGACCGGCGGCGACACCGGCAAGGGCAAGCCCGAGGACGACTTCACGAACAGGGCTCCCCAGAGCCGTATCGGCTGGAGCCCGTACGACGAGGGCAGCCGCTCCCGCGGCCCGCTGCTCGCCGGCATCGGCGGCCTGGTGGTGCTCGGCCTGCTCGGCGGCGGCCTGGCCCTGATGTACAACGCCGACGACCCGGTCACCGCCGAGCCCGCCGCGGCCCGCCAGACCTCGGCGCCGCTGCCCTCGGTCCCGCCAGGCAAGTACGGCTTCGCCGCCAGCCGCAAGACCGACCCCGACCCGATCTCGGTCAAGGAGCTGTTCGGCAAGAAGCGGAAGTTCACCGTCTCGAAGCGCGGCTACGAGATGACGATCACCAGCAAGGACAAGAAGTGCACGGACGGCGCTCTCGGCGACTCCCTGCAGAAGGCGCTCAAGTCCGCCAAGTGCACCCAGTTCGTCCGCGCGAGCTTCCGTGACAAGGCCGGCGTGGTGATCGGCACGGTCGGCGTGGCCAACCTCAGCTCCGAGAAGCAGGCGGCCAAGGTCGCCAAGGCCGGCAGCACGAGCAACTACGTCAAGCCCCTGGCGGGCAAGGACGAGGTCACCAAGCAGCTCGGCTCCGGCGCGGGCGGCGCCAAGATCTCGACGTACGGCCACTACGCGATCCTCGTGTGGTTCCAGAACAAGGACGGCACGAAGCCCGACTCGAAGGGCTCGAAGCGGATCTCTCAGGCCATCGTCGACATCACCAAGGCCACCGTGTACGTGGCCCTGGACAACCGGGTTCTGACCGGCAACGCGCTCAGCTGAATGGTCTTTTGGGGCGAACCCGCTGCAAAGGGGCTCGTGATGCTCCTGGGAACGCCCATACCGGCCTAACGATCTCGCTCCGCTCGCTAGGCTCCAAGCTATGCGTGGCCAGGAACCCGGGTCTGAGCACGATCAGAGGGAGGCCGACGGTTCGGCCGCCCCAGCGACACCACCGCCGAGCTTCGGCCAGACCAACGGGCGAGACGTTCCACCGGCGTCCACTCCCTACGGCGAGCGGACGTCGGCCCACCCACACCCATCGGGCACCTCCCCCTACCCCCCGGGCTCCCCAGGAGCCCCGGCCGCCGGTGCTGACCCCGGCGACCACCACCCTCCCCTGCCCGACGGCCCTCCAGCCACCGAGCCACGCGTGCAGGCATCGGAGCCCCCGTCGACGTCCGCGCAGGGTCAGGCGCCCCCCACAGCGCCTACACCCTCTGGGGACCAACCGGCACCCGCCGCCCAGGACACCGACGACACGCCCGCAGACCTCCCGCCGGACGCCCAGCCCTGGGAAGTCCCCGCCAACGACGCGGCTTCCTACGACTGGCTCTCCGACCCGGCCCTCTCCCAGCCTCCCTTCGGGCCCACGCCCCACGCCCCCGCCACCCCACCCCGCTTCGGCCAACCCCCCTTCAGCGGCCCACAGAGCACCCCCCAACCGCACGGCCAGCCGCCCTTCGGACCACCGCAAGGCCAGCCGCCTTTCGGACCACCCGAGGGCCAGCCGCCTTTCGGGTCACCGCAGGGCCAGCCCCCTTTCGCCCCAGCACAGGGCGCCCCTAACGCGTTCGCACAAGGCGCCCCCACCACGCCTCCCTTCGGCGCACCTCAAGCCGACCAGCACGCCTTCGGCCACCCTCAGGGCGACCCCGCCACCCCACCTTTCGGCGCGCCCCAGGCCGACGACCGTGCGTTCGCACAGGGCGGCCCCCAGCCACCGTTCGGTCGGGGCGGGCCCGGCGCCACCCCGATCGGTCAGAGCGGGCCCGGTGCCCAGCCACCAGGTGCCCAGCCATCAAGCGGCCGGCCTCCGGCCCCTGACCACGGTCACCCGCACTTCGGCGCGCCTCAGGGGGGCCCGCACGCGTTCGGCCAGCAGCCGCCGGGGGCGCCGTTCGGCGTGTCGCAACCGCACCCCCCGGCGGGCCTGCCGCACCCAGGCCAGCCGCCGTTCGCCACGCCCCACCCCCACCAGCCACTCGCCGCACCACACCCCGAGCAGCCACCAGCGCCACCCCACCCCGCCTCCCCGCCGTTCGGCGGCCCGGAGGCCGGCGAAGCCTGGCCACAGCAGCCCCACCCCAACCAGACCGGCTCCAACCAGACCGGCTCCAACCAGGTCGGCCCCAACCAGACCGGGCCCAACCAGGTCGGCCCCAACCAGGTCGGCCCCAACCAGCCTCACCCGGGCCCACACTTCGAAGGCCCGCATCAGGGAGCCCCGCACCAGCCCCAGCACCACGGCGGCCCGCACCCAGGCCACCCCATGCCCCCGAACAACCAGCGGCACCCCGGCCAGGGCGCTTGGCCCGCGGAGGGCCCGGGATCGACAACGCCACCGTGGGAGCCACCGCCGGCGTTCACCGCAGCGGCAGCGGGCATGCCGACCTGGCCCGCCCCGGTGTCGGACGCCCACGCCATGCCCCCATGGCCCGCCGCCACAGGCGAGCTGGAAGCCGTCCCCGACGCGGACGAGCCCTTCCTCCCGCCCCCCTTCAACCCGAACCCGACCCCGTTCATCCTCAACCAGGTGAGCGCCGGCGACACCGACTACCCAGCCGGCGACACCGACCTGGACGCGATCACCACGGACCCGGAGGGCCTCAACCTCCCGGCGACGCACCACCCCGACCCGGCCGGCCAGGACGCCAAGGAGCAGGCCCAGCCAGGCGACACACCCGTGTCCAACACGCCTCGCTCCCTCTCCTCAAACGAGGCGCCCACCCGCCCGGCCAACGCCCAAACGCCGTTCCCCCAACTCGCCACAACGGCCCACCAAGGCGACACCCACCCGAACGCCTCCCACCCGGCCGACACGGACACCACCCGCGTCCACACCACGAAGCCGGGCGAAACCGAGCCAGCCGACACAGACCCGGACATCACCCGACAGCACACGTCGCAACCGACGGCCAGCGCCCAAGCGGATCCCTCGCGCCCAGGCACCCTCCCCGGAGACGCCGATCACACGGACGCCAGCCACGCGAACGCCGACGTCGCGGCCACCGGCCCCACGGACGCCAACCTTCCGGACGCGAACCACACCGACGCCAACGCCACCCGTCCAGCCCTGCCACACCCCGACGCAACCCATGGGGACGCGACCCACGGGGACACAACCCACTCGGACACGGCAGCCACCCACGAAGGCGACGAGTCCTCGCCAACGGCCGCCCATCCGACGCAGGGCTCCCCAGGCTCTGTCGGCAACGGCTCAAAGCCGGCTCAGGCCGGCACAGAGCCGGCTGAGGACAACGCACAGCAGTCCGACGACACCACGGAGCAGCCCACAAATCGGGAGAACCCCGACTCCCCGCTCCCCACCACGCCACAGACCGCAGGAAAGGCGGCAGCGGCCGCCCAGGCGAGCTCAACCGCCGAAACGGACCCGACCGTCCCGGCAGGTTCGGCCAGCCAGGCAGGCTCGACCGCCCCGGCAGGTTCGACGGGCCAAACGGACCCAACCGGCCACGCAGCTTCGACCGGCCACACAGGTTCGACCGGCCACACAGGTTCGACCGGCCACACAGGCTCGGCCGGCCCCGGTGGCGAGGTCGAGGCCGCTGTGACGGCCACCTCACCGAATCAACCCCATGACCCCGCCCGCCCCCCGGAGCCAGGCGACGTGCCCGTCTGGCCCCCCACGCCCGCGACCGGTGACAAACTGCCCGAACTCCCGTTCTCCAGAGACACCTGGGGCCAGAAGCCCACGTCGGCTTTCAACGTCCCCGCCCAGACGAGGCCGGGCGCTCCGGCCTTCCCACCGGGCGCCTTCAAGCAACCCCCGTTCCAGACGCCACCACCACCTCCGCCACCGCCTAAGAGCAAGCGGGCCCTGCTGGTGACCCTGGGCGCGCTGGCCCTGGCCGGCATCGCGACGGGTGGCTTCTTCGCGTACCAGACGGTGACCTCACCGACCCCGACGACGGCCGCCACGGCGGCGTCGGTGCCGCCACCGTCGGCGACGGCCAACGCCGCCACCCCGCCGCCCGAGACCCCGGCGGCGACGTCCGTCCTCGACTCGGAGCAGACCGACCCGCAGAAGCTGTCCCTCTCGGAGGCGTTCCCGAAGAAGAAGGTGAGCGCGGCGGGCACGACGTTCACACGGGTCAAGGCCGGCATGGAGACGACATGCGCCAAGGCCGCGACGGGCGCGTTCGCCGACGCGCTGAAGGAGCGCAAGTGCAGCCGGGTGCTGAGGGCCACGTACGTCGACGGCAAGCGCCGCTACGCGGTCACCACGGGCATCGCCGTCCTGCCGGACAAGGACGCCGCCGCGGCGGCCGACCAGGCGAAGGACCTGCCGAACAACGTCTGGTTCCGCCCCCTGCCCGGCCCTGAGAAGTCGGGCGGCGAGCGGGTGCACATCGCCGGCGGCTACGCGGCCGGCCTGGTCTGGGGCCGCTACATCGTCTTCAGCTACGCCACCCACGCCGACGGCCACACCCCGAAGGCCGACGAGAAGACGCTCCCGAAGGTGAGCGCCGAGTTCCGCGACCTGACCTCAGAGGTCCTGGAACACCGCGCCACCAAGGACTGACAACCGCAAATCGGGGCGTACGAAGAGGCACCAGCCCCCGTACGCCCCGACCCTGCCACCCTCGCACCAGGGGCGCAGGCCGAAAGGACGCTCAGCCGGCGTCCGCCCTCACCGTACGAACCCGCCGCGTAGCCGCCGCCCGACCGGCGAGCTCCTCATCGGCCGGATACCCGACCTCCTCAAGGCACAGCCCGTGAGCGGGCGCGACATGCACCCCGGAGTCCCGCACCCCCCGGGTGAGCACCTCAGCAGGCCACTCGACGGAACGCCGCCCCTCCCCGACGGCCAGCAACGACCCCACCAGCGCCCGCACCATCGAGTGGCAGAAGGCATCAGCCACCACAGTGGCGACCAGCACCCCGGAGTCCTCGCGCACCCAGTCGAGCCGCTGCAACTCCCGGATGGTGGTGGCGCCTTCGCGCTTCTTGCAGAAGGCCGCGAAGTCGTGCTCCCCCAGCAGCAGCGCGGCGGCGGCGTTCAGCGCGCCGAGATCGAGCGGCCGGTTGTGCCAGACGACTTCACGCCGCCGCAACGGGTCAACGCCTCCGGGCGCATCCCCCACCCGGTACGCATACCGCCGGAACATGGCCGAGAACCGTGCATCAAAGCCCTCAGGAGCCACCGAGACACGATAAATCCGTACATCGGGCTCCAGGACCCCACCCAGCCGCCGCACGAGCGCAGAGAGCCGCTCATCGCCGCCCAGCGGCCCCCGGCGCCCGTCGAGCTCCCCCAGCGCCGCCTCATGCACGTCCACATGCGCGACCTGCCCCCGCGCGTGCACCCCCGCGTCCGTACGCCCGGCAACGGTCAGCATGGCCGGCGAGGAAAGCCGCAGGATCCGCGTGAGCGCCAGCTCGATCTCCCCCTGGACGGTACGCAGCCCCGGCTGCCGTGCCCATCCGGAGAAATCGGTCCCGTCGTACGCGAGATCGAGGCGAAGCCGTACCACGATGATCCCCCCATCAAAAAGGGCCCGAACTCAAAAAACGGGCCCGAACCCCCGCAAAAGGGATCGGGCCCGTCCAGCCTGAAAGATCAGGCCTCGTCCTTCTTCGCCTCGCCCTCGGCGGGCGCGGACTCCTCAGCCTTGGCCTCAGCACCCTCGGCGGGAGCCTCAGCACCCGGAGCCTCGGCAGCGGTCTCCTCGGCGGGAGCCTCAGCCGGAGCAGCGGCGGGAGCCTCGGTACGGCGGGTGGTGACGCCGTTCAGCGGCTCGGTCACCAGCTCGATGACCGCCATCGGGGCGTTGTCGCCCTTACGCGCACCGATCTTGGTGATGCGGGTGTAGCCACCGGGACGCTCGGCGAACGTCGGCGCGATCTCGGTGAACAGCTGGTGCACGACGCCCTTGTCCCGAACGACGGTCAGGACCTGACGCCGGTTGTGGATGTCGCCCTTCTTCGCCTTGGTGATCAGGCGCTCCGCCAGCGGGCGCAGGCGCTTGGCCTTGGCGACCGTCGTGCGGATCTTGCCGTGGCGGAACAGGTCCGTGGCCAGGTTGGCCAGGATCAGCCGCTCGTGCGCCGGGCTGCCGCCAAGACGTGCACCCTTGGTGGGCTTGGGCATGTCATTTCTCCTTGAGGTTCACCCGCCCCGGCCGTGCCAGGTACCGGGGTCGGGCCGCCAGGCCCCCGGACGGGGGCCCGCGCTAGCTGGGAATCAGTACTGCTCGGTCTCGACGTACGCGCTGTCGTCGTCGTCGTAGCCGCCGCCGGCCACCGCGCTCGGGTCGAACCCGGGCGGGGAGTCCTTGAGCGCCAGCGACATCTCGTGCAGCTTCTGCTTGACCTCTTCGATCGACTTGGCGCCGAAGTTACGGATGTCGAGCAGGTCCTGCTCGCTGCGGGCGACGAGCTCACCCACGGTGTGGATGCCCTCGCGCTTGAGGCAGTTGTAGGAGCGAACCGTGAGGTTGAGCTCCTCGATCGGCAGCGCCAGGTCGGCGGCGAGAGCGGCGTCGGTCGGCGACGGGCCGATGTCGATGCCCTCGGCCTCGACGTTGAGCTCGCGGGCCAGGCCGAAGAGCTCGACGAGGGTCTTACCGGCGGAGGCCACCGCGTCGCGGGGCTTCATCGCGGGCTTGGTCTCGACGTCGAGGATGAGACGGTCGAAGTCGGTACGCTGCTCGACTCGGGTCGCCTCGACCTTGTAGGTGACCTTGAGCACCGGGGAGTAGATGGAGTCGATCGGGATGCGACCGATCTCCTGGCCCGGCTGCTTGTTCTGGGCGGCGGAGACGTAGCCGCGACCGCGCTCGACGGTCAGCTCCATCTCCAGCTTGGCCTTGCCGTTGAGCGTCGCGATGCGCAGCTCGGGGTTGTGCACCTCGACACCGGCGGGCGGCGCGATGTCGGCGGCGGTGACCTCACCCGGGCCCTGCTTGCGCAGGTACATCACGACCGGCTCGTCGTGCTCGGACGAGACGACCAGTTCCTTGAGGTTCAGGATGATGTCGGTGACGTCTTCCTTGACCCCGGGGACGGTCGAGAACTCGTGCAGCACGCCCTCGATGCGGATGCTCGTCACGGCCGCGCCCGGGATGGACGACAGCAGCGTGCGGCGCAGCGAGTTGCCGATGGTGTAGCCGAAGCCGGGCTCCAGCGGCTCGATGACGAACCGGGACCGGGTCTCGTCGATCGACTCTTCGAGAAGAGTCGGACGCTGAGCGATCAGCATGTGCGGGTCTCCCCTTTTTTCGTGTGACGCCCGCTATATGACGCCACTCCGATGAACAGCGTAGCCGGGGTACGGCGATGCGTACCCCGGCCGAGGCTCACTTCGAGTAGTACTCGACGATGAGCTGCTCTTGAACCTGCGTGTCGATCTGCTGGCGCACCGGAAGCTGGTGCACCAGGACGCGCAGCTTGTCGGGCACGACGCCGAGCCACGCGGGAACCGTGCGCTCGCCGGCGGTGGCGCGAGCCACCTCGTACGGCATCAGGTTGCGCTTGGTCTCGCGGACCTCGATGATGTCGTGCTCGCGGACGCGGTAGGACGGGATGTCCACCTTCTTCCCGTTGACCAGGAAGTGTCCGTGACGGACCTGCTGGCGGGCGGCGTCACGCGACTGGGCGAACCCGGCGCGGTAGACGACGTTGTCGAGCCGGCTCTCCAGGATCTGGAGCAGCACCTCACCCGACTTGCCCGTGCGGCCCGCGGCCTCCTCGTAGTAGTTGTGGAACTGCTTCTCGAGGACGCCGTAGATGCGGCGGGTCTTCTGCTTCTCGCGAAGCTGAAGCTGGTACTCGGACTCCTTGGGACGTCCGCGACCGTGCTCACCCGGCGGGTAAGGACGGATCTCGATGGGGCACTTGGCGGACTCGCACTTGCTGCCCTTGAGGAAGAGCTTGGTCTTCTCGCGGCGGCAGAGCTTGCAGTCGGCGCCCGTGTAACGAGCCATTTCTTCGTATCTCCTGGGCTAAGTCAGACGCGGCGGCGCTTCGGCGGCCGGCAACCGTTGTGCGGAACCGGGGTGACGTCCTGGATCGAGCCCACCTCGAGGCCGGTGGCCTGCAGCGAGCGGATCGCGGTCTCGCGGCCGGAGCCGGGACCCTTGACGAAGACGTCGACCTTGCGCATACCGTGCTCCATGGCGCGGCGGGCGGCGTTCTCGGCGGCCATCTGTGCGGCGAACGGGGTGGACTTACGGGAGCCCTTGAAACCCACGTGGCCGGCGCTGGCCCAGGAGATCACGTTCCCGTTGGGGTCGGTGATCGAGACGATCGTGTTGTTGAACGTGCTCTTGATGTGGGCGTGCCCGTGAGCGACGTTCTTCTTCTCCTTGCGGCGCACCTTCTTCGGCGCACCCTGGCGGCTCTTAGGAGGCATTGTTTGCCATTACTCCTGAGGTCTTCGGTCCGCGGCTGTGTGTGATGGTCGCCGGCCCGGCACCCCCCGGTCGCGTGCGCGACCGGGGCCGGACGGGTGGCGACATCCCGTGCGGGACTACTTCTTACCGGGCTTCTTCTTGCCGGCGACGGTCTTCTTCTTGCCCTTACGGGTGCGCGCGTTGGTCTGCGTGCGCTGACCGTGCACGGGCAGGCCCTTGCGGTGCCGGATGCCCTGGTAGCAACCGATCTCGATCTTGCGGCGGATGTCGGCCTGGACCTCGCGGCGCAGGTCACCCTCGATCTTGTAGTTCGCCTCGATGTAGTCACGCATCGGGACGAGCTCGGTGTCGCTGAGCTGGTGCACACGCAGGTCGCCGCTGACACCGGTGGCCTGCAGGATCTCCTGGGCGCGGGTGCGGCCGATTCCGTAAATGTAGGTGAGAGCGATCTCCAGCCGCTTGTCGCGGGGGAGGTCGACGCCAACCAGGCGAGCCATGGTCGGGCATTCTCCTTCTTTGTGGCGGAGGTCTTGCACCGCACTACCCCTCCCCAATGCCCGGGGTGAGGGCCCCGGCCTCCGACCGGGGGTCTCCTGAGCGGTTCGGCGATGCCGCCTGCTCAGGTGTGCGACGCGCTAACTGACTCAAGGCTTCTCATGCGTCGAGCCCGCTCCCTTGCGGGGCGGACTCGGAGAAGCCTTGCGGCGACTAACCCTGACGCTGCTTGTGGCGCAGGTTGTCGCAGATCACCATGACGCGACCGTGCCGGCGAATCACCTTGCACTTGTCGCAGATCTTCTTGACGCTCGGCTTTACCTTCATTGTCCTTTGATTCCTCAGACGTCTTACTTGTATCGGTAGACGATCCGCCCGCGACTCAGGTCGTAGGGGCTCAGTTCAACGACTACCCGGTCGTCGGGAAGAATCCGGATGTAGTGCATCCGCATCCGTCCGCTGATATGGGCAAGGACTTTGTGGCCGTTGTCGAGCTGCACCCGGAACATGGCGTTCGGGAGCGATTCGACCACAGTGCCCTCGATCTCGATGGCGCCGTCTTTCTTGGCCAAAATTCCTCGCGTTTCACTGATCGGTCGTCTGAGGCTCCGGTTCACTAAGCAGCCGCGACCTTCACGCTTCGAAGAGAGCGACGGCCGGCAAAGACCGCCGACGCGTGATAAGTCATAGTGAGCCGACTAAGGAGTGTACGACACCTGGGCCCAAAACGCGAAACGCGTGCCAGGTGTCCTGACACAACCACGTAGGAGTCTACCCCACCCCGCAAGCCGCGACGCCCACAACACGAGGCCCGCCGGGGAAGCTCCTCCGACGGGCCAGGCTGGACGGACCTAGTAGATGCGGTGCACCGAACCGCAGTACTTCGACTTGCCGCCCCAGCAGGTGTACGTGTAGATCCGCTTGATCCCCTTGCCCGACCAGCCGCCGTGGTGCTTGCCGTTCCACGGCCGGTAGAACTTGTGCCACTTGCCGCCGGAGTAGTAGCGGAACCAGACGTAGCCGAACTTCGAGGTGGACTCCTTGCCGTACCAGTGGGTGTAGACCTTCCCGCCCTTCTTGAAGGTCTTGCCGTAGGTGTAGGCCTTGTGGTTGCTGCTGTAGTACTTGCCCCAGTTGCCCGCCGAGCCCGCCTGGGCGGCGCCGGCGGTCACCGGGGCGGCCTGGGCGGCGGGGGCGACGGCGAGGCCGGTGATGGCCATGGAGCCGGCGAGAGCGGTGGCCGCAAGGATCTTGCGCATCGATTCCTCCGAGTGGGTGGTGTTTCCCGACACCACTCACGCTAGGAATCGCCGCCTTCACGCACTGCGCACGAATGCACACAGTGCACTACTGCATAAAACCTAGGACTCCTTCGCCTGGTTGTTCCCGCCGAAGACCGTGCTCACCAGCAAGATGACACCCCACGGACCCATCACCCACAGGGGCCACGGATAGATCAGGTCGCCCGCGGTGATGCTCACGATCAGCCAGATGACCCAGTTGATGCCGCTGGCCGCGGCCCAGGCGCTCCAGGCCGCCGCCATGCCGCTGTGCATGCCCTTCTTGTCGGGCACCGACGAACCGGCCTTGACCGGCAGGTGACGCAGATCGACGTCGGGCAGGTCGGAGGTGAGCCTGGCCAGCTCGCCGTAGGTCTTGCTCTTGTAGAGCTGCTCCAGCCGCTCGTTGAACTCGTCCATCGTGATGCGGCCCTGCGCGGTGTGCTCGCGGAGGATGGCGGCGACGCGGTCACGGTCGGCGTCGGAGGCACGCATCTCGGGGCTGTTCGCCATCCACCACTCCCGGGGAGCTAGATCTGCAGTTGAGCGAGGCGCTCTTTGCCCCCATCTAGAGCGGTGAGCACCCAAGGTCCATTATGTGTCACGGCCACGCTGTGCTCGAAGTGTGCGGAGTGCTTGCCGTCGATCGTGACAACGGTCCAGTCGTCGGCCAGTACGCGCGTCCGCTCGGTGCCGAGGTTGACCATGGGCTCGATGGCCAGGCACATGCCCTCCTCCAGCGCCGGCCCGCGGCCCGGCTTGCCGTGGTTGGCGATCCACGGGTCCATGTGCATCTCGGTGCCGATGCCGTGGCCGCCGTACTCAGGGGGGATGCCGTAGCGGCCCTGCGACTTCACGTACCGCTCGACCTCGTGGCCGATGTCCGACAGGTGGCGGCCCGGCTTGAGCGCGGCGATGCCGCGCCACATGGCCTCCTCGGTCACCCGCATCAGCTCGGTCAGCTTGGGGTCCACCTCGCCGATCGGCACCGTGACGGCCGAGTCGCCGTGCCAGCCCTCAAGGATGGCGCCGCAGTCGATCGAGATGATGTCGCCCTCGCGCAGCTTACGGGCGTCGGTCGGGATGCCGTGGACGACCTCGTTGTTCACCGACGCGCAGATCGTCGCGGGGAAGCCCTGGTAGCCCTTGAACGACGGGATCGCGCCCTCGTCCCTGATCGCCTTCTCGGCGATGACGTCGAGGTCGAGCGGCGTCATGCCCGGCTGCACCGAGCGCTTGAGCAGGTCGAGCGTACGCCCGACCACGAGACCTGCCGCCCGCATCTTCTCCAGCTGCTCCGGCGACTTGATCTGGATGCCGTGCCTGTTCCGTTTGAACATCTTTTGCCCCCCTGGGTCTCAACGGGCCACGATGGGGGCCCAATTCCCCCACAATAGCCGCGAGGTGGCACGGGAACCCGTGCCACCTCCGCGAATCAGTCGTACTCGGCGCTCAGCCCATGAAAGGCCGGATCGCGTCCATGGCCCGCTGAGTGACCTCTTCGACCGGCCCTGTGGCGTCCACGCCCACCAGGATGTCCTCATCGGCGTAGTAGGAGACCAGCGGCGCCGTCTGCTCCTGGTAGACCTCCAGGCGGTGCCTGACGGTCTCCTCCTTGTCGTCGTCACGCTGGAAGAGCGCGCCCCCGCACGCGTCACACTTGTCGTCTTTCTTGTCATCGAACTCGACGTGCCAGATGCGGCCGCACTGGCTGCAGGTGCGCCGGCCGGCGAGCCGCCGCACCACTTCGTCGTCGTCGACGACGAGCTCCAGCACGAGATCGAGCTCCTGGCCCCAGTCCTTGAGCATGTCGCGCAGGATCTCCGCCTGCGCGACGTTCCTCGGGAAGCCGTCGAGCAGGAACCCGTCCTGCGCGTCGTCTTCGGACAGACGGTCACGGACCATGGCGATGGTGACCTCGTCGGGCACCAGGTCGCCGCGGTCCATGTACGTCTTGGCCAGCTTGCCAAGGTCCGTGCCGCCCGAGACGTTGGCACGGAAGATGTCACCTGTCGAGATCTTCGGGATGGACAGGTTCGATGCGATGTACTGGGCCTGCGTCCCCTTACCCGCTCCGGGGGGCCCGACCAGAACGAGACGCACTACCGCAGGAAACCTTCGTAGTTACGCTGCTGCAGCTGGCTCTCGATCTGCTTGACCGTGTCCAGGCCGACACCAACCATGATCAGAATGCTCGTCCCTCCGAACGGGAAGTTCTGGCTCGCACCGGCCACGGCCAGCGCGACGATCGGGACCATGGAGATCAGACCCAGATAGAGCGCGCCTGGCGCGGTCAGACGGGTGAGCACGAAGTTCAGGTATTCAGCCGTCGGACGGCCGGGGCGGATGCCCGGAATGAACCCACCGTACTTCTTCATGTTGTCGGCGACTTCAGGGGGGTTGAAGGTAATCGACACGTAGAAGTAGGTGAAGAAGATGATCAGCAGGAAGAAGGTCGCCATGTAGATCGGCGTGTCGCCGGTGGCGAGGTTCTGCGAGATCCAGGTGATCACCGCGTTCTCGCTGGTGGAGAAGAGCGAGGTGAGCAGCTGCGGAAGGTAGAGCAGCGAGGAGGCGAAGATGACCGGGATGATGCCGGCCTGGTTGACCTTCAGCGGGATGTAGGTCGAGGTGCCGCCGTACATCCTGCGGCCGACCATGCGCTTGGCGTACTGGACCGGGATGCGGCGCTGCGCCTGCTCGACGAAGACCACCGCGGCGATCATGAAGATACCCACGATCATGACGACCGCGAAGGTGAACTTGTTCGCCTGGAAGATGTTGGCCAGCTCGGACGGGAAGACCGCGACGACCTGGGTGAAGATCAGGATGGACATGCCGTTGCCGACGCCCCGGTCGGTGATGAGCTCACCGAGCCACATGATGACCGACGTACCGGCGGTCATGATGATCACCATCGTCACGATGCCGAAGATGTTGTCGGGGTCGAGCAGCACGTCCTGCTGGCAGTTCGGGAAGAGCTGGCCGGTACGCGCGAGCGCGATGAAGGCCGTCGACTGAAGGACCGCGAGGCCGATCGTCAGATAACGCGTATACTGCGTGATCTTGGTCTGGCCGGCCTGGCCTTCCTTCTTCAGCGCCTCGAGGCGCGGGATCACGACGACGAGCAACTGCAGGATGATGCTCGCGGTGATGTACGGCATGATGCCCAGTGCGAACACCGACAGCTTCAGCAGCGCACCGCCGCTGAACAGCTGCACCATCCCGTAAATATTGCCGGTTTCGCCACTACGAGCCTGATCGAAACAGGCGGCGAGGTTCTGGACGTGGACTCCCGGAGTCGGAAGAACCGAGCCGAGACGGAAAAGCGCGATGATGCCCAGCGTGAAGAGCAACTTCTTGCGCAGGTCCGGTGTCCGGAACGCCCGGGTAAACGCGGTCAGCACGGTCCCTCCTGCGCGCCTTTACGGCGGTGTGAGTAAGCGATGGTGCGGGGATCTGCCATCTGAAGTCTCATTGTCAAACGAGCCGGACAGAAGCCTGCCGTCTCGCGAACTCTAACGCACTACGGGCGTGGGAGCCCATTGTCAAAGCCCCCACGCCTCGTCATAGCGTCTTTACAGCTCGGTAACGGAACCACCGGCAGCGGTGATCTTCTCCTTGGCTGCGGACGAGAAGGCGTGTGCCTGCACGTTCACCGCGACGGAGATCTCGCCGGTGCCGAGCACCTTCACGAGCTGGTTCTTGCGGACAGCACCCTTGGCGACCAGCGCCTCGACGGTGACCTCGCCACCCTCGGGGAACAGCTCACCCAGCCTGTCGAGGTTGACGACCTGGTACGTCGTCTTGAACAGGGCGTTGGAGAAGCCCTTGAGCTTCGGCAGACGCCTCTGCAGCGGCACCTGGCCACCCTCGAAGCCGAGGGGCACCGTGGTGCGGGCGTGGCTGCCCTTGGTGCCGCGACCGGCCGTCTTGCCCTTCGACGCCTCGCCGCGACCCTTGCGGATCTTGGCCTTGTTGGCGCCGGGGGCGGGACGCAGGTCGTGAATCTTCAGCGGAGCCTTGTCAGTCATGACTAGTCGACCTCTTCCACCTCGACGAGGTGCGTCACCACGGAGACCATGCCGCGAATCTCGGGCCGGTCCTCCTTGACGACGACGTCGCCGATTCGCTTCAGGCCAAGCGAACGCAGCGAGTCGCGCTGGTTCTGCTTGCCACCGATCTTCGAGCGAACCTGAGTGATCTTCAGGCGTGCCATGACTAGCTCACCGCCTTCGCCGCCGCCGCCTCGGCCAGGCCCTCGGCGCGAGCCTTGAGCATGGAGGCAGGAGCGACGTCCTCGATCGGCAGGCCACGGCGGGCGGCGATCTCCTCGGGGCGCGAGAGGCCCTTCAGAGCCGCCACGGTGGCGTGCACGATGTTGATCGGGTTGTCCGAGCCGAGCGACTTGGACAGCACGTCGTGGATGCCGGCGCACTCCAGCACCGCGCGCACCGGGCCGCCGGCGATGACGCCGGTACCGGCCGAGGCCGGACGCAGGAAGACGACACCGGCCGCCTCCTCGCCCTGCACGGTGTGCGGGATGGTGCCCTGGATGCGGGGCACCTTGAAGAAGTGCTTCTTGGCCTCTTCGACGCCCTTGGCGATGGCCGCGGGCACTTCCTTGGCCTTGCCGTAGCCGACGCCGACCAGGCCGTTGCCGTCGCCGACGACGACGAGGGCGGTGAAGCTGAAGCGACGACCACCCTTCACGACCTTGGCCACTCGGTTGATCTTCACTACGCGCTCGATGTACGAGACGCCCTTGTCGGCGGCGCCACCGCGGCGATCGTCACGACGGTCCCGCCGCTCGCCACCGGTGCCGCCACCGCGACGCGGAGCTGCAGCCATCAGTGGTTCCTCATCTCAATTGCGGTCATCATTTGCGTTCCTCGGGCCCTCATCAGAATTCGAGCCCGCCCTCGCGCGCGCTGTCCGCCAGCGCGGCGATCCGGCCCGCATACCGGTTGCCACCGCGGTCGAAGACGACCTGGGTGATCCCGGCTTCCTTGGCCCGCTGAGCGAGGAGCTCGCCGACCTTCTTGGCCTTCTCGGTCTTGTCGGCCTCGAGCGAGCGCAGCGAGGCGTCCATGGTGGAGGCGCTCACCAGCGTGTGACCGACGGAGTCGTCCACGATCTGGACGAACATGTGACGGGTCGAGCGGTTGACGACCAGGCGCGGACGCTCGGCCGTACCGACGACGTTCTTGCGGACGCGGCGGTGACGGCGGGCCCGCGAGACGGTGCGGGCAGCCGTGTGCTTGCTGAACGCAGTCTTCGGAGCCATGCCTACTTACCAGCCTTTCCGACCTTGCGGCGGATCTGTTCGCCCTGGTAACGCACGCCCTTGCCCTTGTACGGGTCAGGCTTGCGCAACTTGCGGATGTTGGCCGCGACCTCGCCGACCTTCTGCTTGTCGATGCCGTCCACGTGGAACAGGGTCGGCTTCTCGACGCGGAAGGTGACGCCCTCGGGGGCGTCCACGATGACCGGGTGACTGAAGCCCAGAGAGAACTCCAGCTGCGTCGGGCCCTTGGCCTGGACGCGGTAACCGACGCCGACGATCTCAAGGCTCTTGGAGTAGCCCTGGGTGACGCCCTGCACCATGTTGGCGATCAGCGTCCTGGACAGGCCGTGCAGCGCACGGACCTTGTTCTCGTCGTTGGGCCGGGAGACGGCGATGGCGCCGTCGTCGTCGCGGACCACCTTGATGGGCTCCGCGACCTTGTGAGTGAGCGTGCCCTTGGGGCCCTTGACCTGGACGTCCTGGCCGTCGATCGTGATGTCAACGCCATTCGGCACAGGGATGGGCAGCCGTCCGATTCGCGACATGCTGTGTTCCTCCCCTCTACCAGACGTAGGCGAGGACTTCCCCGCCCACACCACGCTTGCCGGCCTGCTTGTCGGTCATGAGGCCGTGGGACGTCGAGATGATCGCGACGCCCAGTCCGCCCAGGACTCGAGGCAGGTTGTCCTTCTTCGCATAAACCCGCAGACCGGGCTTGGAAACCCGGCGCAGGCCCGCGAGCGACCGCTCACGGGTGGGCCCGAACTTGAGCTCCACCACGAGGTTCTTTCCAACCTTGGCGTCCTCGACGGTCCAAGCCTGGATGTAACCCTCCTGCTGGAGGATCTCGGCGATGTGCGCCTTGATCTTCGAGTACGGCATCGACACGCTGTCGTGGTACGCCGAATTCGCGTTGCGCAGACGTGTGAGCATGTCTGCGATCGGGTCGGTCATCGTCATGGCCAGTGGCCTTCCTCGCCGCGGTTTCCAGTCGGCCAAGCAGTTCGACTGGCTGAGTCCGCCTTTCGGCTACCTCACCCTGCTCTGCCGGTGGACCTACGGCGTGGTCACGGACGCCCCTTACGGGACGCCCTGTCTCTTCTACTGAATATGAATGCCTGAACGGGCGGCACGAGGCCGCCCCTCAGGTTACCTACCAGCTCGACTTGGTGATGCCGGGCAGCTCACCACGGTGCGCCATCTCGCGGAAGCACACGCGGCAGAGCCCGAACTTGCGGTAGACGGCGCGCGGCCGGCCGCAGCGCGAGCACCGCGTGTACGCCCGGACCTCGAACTTCTGCTTGCGCCCCGCCTTGGCGATCAGCGACTTCTTCGCCATGATCAGGCCTCCTTGAAGGGGAACCCGAGGAGCTTCAGCAGCGCCCGGCCCTGGTCGTCGTTCTTCGCGGTGGTCACGATCGTGATGTCCATGCCCCGCGGCCGGTCCACCTTGTCCTGGTCGACCTCGTGGAACATGACCTGCTCGGTCAGGCCGAACGTGTAGTTGCCGTTGCCGTCGAACTGCTTCGGCGACAGGCCACGGAAGTCCCTGATGCGGGGCAGGGCCAGCGCCAGCAGGCGGTCGAGGAACTCCCACATGCGGTCGCCGCGCAGCGTGACGTGCGCGCCGATCGGCATGCCCTCACGCAGCTTGAACTGCGCGATGGACTTGCGGGCCCGCACGACCGCCGGCTTCTGGCCGGTGATCGCGGTGAGGTCGCGGACGGCGCCCTCGATCAGCTTGGAGTCGCGAGCTGCCTCGCCGACACCCATGTTGACCTTGATCTTGGTGAGCGCCGGGATCTCCATGACGTTCTCGATGCCGAACTGCTCACGAAGCTGGTTTGCGATCTCCTCGCGGTACTTCGTCTTGAGTCGCGGCGTGGGGCGCTCGGTCTCGGTGGTCGTGGCAGTCATCAGCTGTCCTCACCCGTCTCGTCGGCCTTCTTCTCGTCGGCCTTCTTGTCGGCGGGCTTCTCGTCCTTCAGCTTCTTCACGTTCGACACGTGGATCGGAGCCTCCATGGTCTGCACGCCGCCCTGCTTGGCGCCGCGCGGGCCCTGGTGGGTCTCCTTGGTGTGCTTCTTGATCAGGTTGACGCCCTCGACCACCACGCGGTCCTCGCGCGGAAGAGCGGCGATCACGCGACCCTTGGCACCCTTGTCCTTGCCCGCGATGACCTGGACCAGGTCACCCTTCTTCACCGTCAGCTTCGGCATTACAGCACCTCCGGAGCGAGCGAGATGATGCGCATGAACTTCTTGTCGCGCAGCTCGCGGCCGACCGGGCCGAAGATACGAGTGCCGCGAGGGTCACCGCTGTCCTTGATGATGACGGCGGCGTTCTCGTCGAAGCGGATGTAGGAGCCGTCGGGCCGGCGGCGCTCCTTGACCGTGCGGACGATGACGGCCTTGACCACATCGCCCTTCTTGACGCCCGTGCTGCCGGGCAGCGCGTCCTTGACTGTGGCGACGATGACGTCGCCGATACCGGCGTAGCGTCGGCCCGAGCCACCGAGAACGCGGATGCAGAGAATCTCCTTCGCACCCGTGTTGTCGGCGACCTTGAGCCGCGACTCCTGCTGGATCACGTCTACTCCTGTTAGTCGCGCCGGTTCTCATCGCTGAGCCTGGCGGAACCTGTCATTGTCTTGTTCCCACGGCCACAGCGCCCCTAGGGCGCCGCACCGCAGGCGACGCGAGGCCCGCGGGCCTCGCGTCCTTGGACGCCGTCATGGGGGCTCTGAGAGCCCCCACGAGGCGCGGTATGGCGGAGAAAGCCTTACTTGGCCTTCTCGAGGATCTCCACGACCCTCCACCGCTTGGTGGCGGAGAGGGGGCGGGTCTCCATCAGCAGCACGCGGTCGCCGACGCCACAGGCGTTGGACTCGTCGTGCGCCTTGTACTTGGTCGTCCTGCGGATGACCTTGCCGTAGAGGCGGTGCTTGACGCGGTCCTCGACGGCGACGACGACGGTCTTGTCCATCTTGTCGCTGACGACGAGGCCCTCGCGGACCTTGCGGAAGTGCCGCTGGTCCTTCTCCGCGCTCTCGGTGGTCTCAGTGGTCTCGGTCTCAGCCATCGCTCGTCTCCTTCTCGACCGTGACGATGCCGAGCTCACGCTCGCGCATCACGGTGTAGATACGGGCGATCTCGCGGCGGACGGCCCGCAGCCGCCCGTGGCTCTCCAACTGACCGGTCGCCGCCTGGAAGCGGAGGTTGAACAGCTCCTCCTTCGCCTCCTTCAGCTTCTGGACGAGGGTCTCCTCGTCCTCGAGCCGCAGCTCGCCGGCGGTCAGGCCCTTAGCCATCACGCCTCACCCACTTCACGCTTAACGATCTTGCACTTCATAGGCAGCTTGTGGATCGCACGCTGAAGCGCCTCGCGCGCGACCGGCTCCGCCACGCCGGACAGCTCGAACATCACGCGTCCGGGCTTGACGTTGGCGATCCACCACTCCGGAGAACCCTTACCGGAACCCATGCGGGTCTCGGCCGGCTTCTTCGTCAGGGGACGGTCGGGGTAGATGTTGATCCACACCTTGCCGCCACGGCGGATGTGACGGGTCATGGCGATACGAGCGGACTCGATCTGGCGGTTGGTCACGTAGGAGTGCTCAATCGCCTGGATGCCGAACTCGCCGAACACGACCCTGGTGCCGCCCTTGGCGGCTCCGCTGCGGTCAGGCCGGTGCTGCTTGCGGTGCTTGACCCTGCGCGGGATCAGCATGGTCAGCTCCCTTCAGCACCCGGCTGAGCAGCCGGGCCGGTCTCAGGGGCGGCCTGCGCGGCCGCCTCGTTACGGGGGGCGCGGTCGCCGCGGCCACCACCACGACGGGGGCGGTCACCGCCACCACGACGCGGACGGTCGCCGCCACCACGACGGTCGTCGCGGTCACGACGCTGGCCGGCACGAGCGCCGGCGGCGGCCGCCTCGCGCTCGGCGCGGCTGGTCGGAGCCTCGCCCTTGTAGATCCAGACCTTCACGCCGATCCGGCCGAAGGTCGTACGGGCCTCGTAGAAGCCGTAGTCGATGTCCGCGCGGAGCGTGTGCAGCGGCACGCGGCCCTCGCGGTAGAACTCCGACCTCGACATCTCGGCGCCGCCCAGACGACCGGAGCACTGGACACGGATGCCCTTGGCGCCGGACTTCATGGCCGACTGCATCGCCTTGCGCATGGCGCGGCGGAACGAGACACGGCTGGACAGCTGCTCGGCGACGCCCTGCGCGACGAGCTGCGCGTCGATCTCCGGGTTCTTGACCTCGAGGATGTTGAGCTGGACCTGCTTCTTGGTCAGCTTCTCCAGGTCGCCGCGGATGCGGTCGGCCTCGGCGCCACGGCGGCCGATCACGATGCCCGGACGCGCGGTGTGGATGTCCACCTGCACGCGGTCCGTGGTGCGCTCGATCTCGACCTTGGAGATGCCGGCCCGCTCCATGCCCTTCTGCAGCATGCGGCGGATCGCGACGTCCTCGGCGACGTACGACTTGTACAGCTTGTCGGCGTACCACCGGCTCTTGAAGTCGGTCGTGATGCCGAGGCGGAACCCGTGCGGGTTAACCTTCTGGCCCACTATCGGGTCCTTCCCTTCGGCTCGCGGGACTCCACGATCACAGTGATGTGGCTCGTCCGCTTGTTGATCCGATAGGCACGACCCTGGGCACGCGGACGGAACCGCTTCAGCGTCGGGCCCTCGTCGACCCACGCGCGGCTCACGACGAGCGTGCTGGGGTCGAGATCGAAGTTGTGCTCAGCGTTCGCCATGGCGCTGCTGAGCACCTTGTAGATCGGCTCGCTCGCCGACTGGGGAGCGAACTGCAGCACGGCCTGCGCCTCCGAAGCGGGCAGCCCGCGAATAAGGTCCACCACGCGGCGGGCCTTGAGGGGCGTGACACGGACGAACCGCGCCTGAGCCCTGGCTTCCATCGCTTTCTCCTACTTCCGGGACGCTTACCGCCGGCTGCGGCGGTCTTCCTTGACGTGGCTGCGGAACGTCCGCGTCGGGGCGAACTCTCCGAGCTTGTGGCCGATCATGGACTCGGTGACGAACACCGGGACGTGCTTGCGGCCGTCGTGCACGGCGATCGTGTGCCCGAGCATGTCGGGAACGATCATGGAGCGCCGCGACCACGTCTTGATGACGTTCTTGGTGCCCTTCTCGTTCTGGACGTCCACCTTCTTCTGAAGGTGCTCGTCCACGAAGGGACCCTTCTTAAGGCTACGTGGCATCTCGGCTGCTCCTACCGCTTCTTCCTCTTGCTCCGACGACGGATGATCAGCCGGTCGCTGGACTTGTTGGCCTGGCGGGTGCGGCCCTCGGGCTTGCCCTTCGGGTTCACCGGGTGGCGACCACCGGAGGTCTTGCCCTCACCACCACCGTGCGGGTGGTCGACGGGGTTCATCGCGACACCGCGAACGGTCGGGCGCTTGCCCTTCCACCGCATACGGCCGGCCTTGCCCCAGTTGATGTTGGCCTGCTCGGCGTTGCCGACCTGGCCGACGGTCGCCCGGCAGCGCACGTCGACCATGCGCATTTCACCGGACGGCATACGCAGGGTGGCGTACTGGCCTTCCTTGGCGAGCAGCTGGATCTGAGCGCCCGCGGAGCGGCCGAGCTTGGCGCCGCCGCCCGGACGGAGCTCCACCGCGTGGATGAAGGTACCCGTCGGGATGTTGCGCAGCGGCAGGCAGTTGCCCGGCTTGATGTCGGCAGCGGGGCCGTTCTCGATTCGGTCGCCCTGCTTCAGGCCGGTCGGCGCGATGATGTAGCGCTTCTCGCCGTCGGCGTAGTGCAGCAGAGCGATGTTGGCGGTGCGGTTGGGGTCGTACTCGATGTGAGCGACCTTGGCCGGGATGCCGTCCTTGTCATGCCTACGGAAGTCGATGATCCGGTAGGCGCGCTTGTGACCGCCGCCCTGGTGGCGAGCGGTGACTCGGCCGTGTACGTTGCGGCCGCCCTTGCTGTGAAGGGGCGCAAGCAGCGACTTCTCAGGCGTGCTGCGGGTGATCTCGGAGAAGTCCGAGACACTCGACCCGCGGCGACCTGGAGTCGTCGGCTTGTACTTACGGATGCCCATCTTTTTCGTTCATCCTTCGTCGGTTACATGGGTGAGCCCGCCGCACCGGAGTGCGACGGTCTCACCCCGCGCGTGACCCTGCGGCCCGCGCTCATTCCTATGGCTGCTAGCCGATCTGACCGAAGATGTCGATCCGATCGCCCTCTACCAGGCTCACGATCGCGCGCTTGGTGTCGGGACGCTTGCCGTAGCCGGTACGGGTCCGCTTGCGCTTGCCCTGCCGGTTGATGGTGTTCACGCTGGTGACCTTGACCCCGAAGATCTGCTCAACGGCGATCTTGACCTGGGTCTTGTTCGCGGTCTTCTTCACCAGGAACGTGTACTTGTTGTTCTCATCGATCAGGCCGTAGCTCTTCTCAGAGACGATCGGCTTGATGATGATGTCGCGCGGGTCGGCGATCTTCTCCATCAGGCGTCTTCCTTCCCGCCACTCAGCCGCGCCACGACCTGGTCGTACGCCTCCTGGGTGAAGACCACGTCGTCGGCCACGAGCACGTCGTAGGTGTTGAGCTGCCCGGCGTCCAGCAGGTGGACCTCCGGAGCGTTGCGCAGGCTCAGCCAGCTCAGCTCGTCGTCCGCGTCGACCACGACGAGGACGCGCGGAGCCTGGGTGATCTTGCGCAGAGCCTCCAGGGCGGCCTTGGTCTTGGGCGTCTCGCCCGAGACCAGCGAGCTCACCACGTGGACGCGACCGCCGCCGGCCCGGTCGGACAGGGCGCCGCGCAGGGCGGCGGCCTTCATCTTCTTGGGCGTGCGCTGCGAGTAGTCGCGCGGCACGGGGCCGTGGACGGTGCCACCGCCGGCGAACTGCGGCGCGCGGGTCGAGCCCTGACGGGCGCGGCCGGTGCCCTTCTGGCGGTACGGCTTCTTGCCGCCGCCGGAGACCTCACCACGGGTCTTGGCCTTGTGGGTGCCCTGCCGGCGAGCGGCGAGCTGGGCCACGACCACCTGGTGGATCAGAGGAACGTTGACCTTCGCGCCGAAGATGTCTTCGGGCAGGTCGACGGTGCCGGTCTTCGCGCCGCTGGCGTCGAGGACGTCGATAGTGGTGCTCACTTGGATGCCCCCTTCTTGGCAGCGGTGCGGACGAGGACCAGGCTGCCGTTGGCGCCGGGGATCGCACCCTTGATCAGGATGAGACCGTTCTCGGCGTCGACGGAGTGAACCTTCAGGCTCTGCACGGTGGTGCGGACGTTACCCATCCGACCGGCCATGCGCAGACCCTTGAAAACGCGGCCCGGGGTGGCGCAGCCACCGATGGAACCCGGCGAGCGGTGCTTGCGCTGCGTACCGTGCGACGCGCCCAGACCACCGAAGCCGTGCCGCTTCATGACACCGGCGAAGCCCTTGCCCTTGCTCTTGCCCGTCACGTCGACGAACTGGCCGGCCTCGAAAGTGTCGGCCAGCAGCTCCTGGCCCAGGGTGTAGTCGCTCGCGTCGTCGGTGCGGATCTCCGCGAAGTAACGGCGCGGGGTGATGTCGTGCTTACGCAGGTAGTCGCCGAGCGGCTTGTTGACCTTCCGGGGGTCGACCTGCCCGAAGCCGAGCTGTACGGCGGAGTAGCCGTCCTTCTCAGGAGTGCGGACGCGGGTCACCACGCACGGACCGGCCTCGACCACGGTCACCGGCACCATCCGGTTGTCCGCGTCGAAGACCTGGGTCATGCCGAGCTTCTTGCCCAGGACGCCCTTGATCGTCTTAGCCATGTCAGTGCGTTCCCTCAGAGCTTGATCGAAATGTCGACACCCGCGGGGAGGTCGAGCCGCATGAGCGAGTCGACCGTCTTGGGGGTCGGGTCGATGATGTCAATCAGCCGCTTGTGCGTGCGCATCTCGAAGTGCTCGCGGCTGTCCTTGTACTTGTGCGGCGAGCGGATGACGCAGTACACGTTCTTCTCGGTCGGCAGCGGCACCGGGCCCGCGACCTTCGCGCCAGTCCGCGTCACCGTCTCGACGATCTTCTTGGCCGAGCTGTCGATGACCTCGTGGTCATAGGCCTTAAGCCGGATGCGGATCTTCTGTCCCGCCATAGTGGCCTCGGTGTCCTTCGCTGTCGTCTGAAAAAGTATCGTGCGGCCTGTTGCCGCTGTTCGTGCAGGTCGAAGCCTGCGTAACCCCACGAGGCAGACGTAGTCGATCTGCCTTTTCTTCCGTGATCCGGCAGTGACTTCGGTCACGTGATGCTTGCCGGCCGAAGCCACTGCTGGATCACGGCGCCTTGCATGGGGCCTTTCGCCGCCGGCCCCCGCCCGCTTTCGCGGGCGGGTTCCGGCTGTGACGTGGTACGGCGGTCGGTCCCGGAGCCCGGGGCCGACCGCCGCCCCAACGGTCTGGCTACTTGATGATCTTCGTGACCCGACCGGCGCCGACGGTGCGGCCACCCTCACGGATCGCGAACTTGAGGCCTTCCTCCATGGCGATGGGCTGGATCAGCTCAACGCGCATCTCGGTGTTGTCGCCCGGCATGACCATCTCGGTGCCCTCGGGGAGGTTCACCACGCCGGTCACGTCCGTCGTACGGAAGTAGAACTGCGGGCGGTAGTTGTTGAAGAACGGCGTGTGGCGGCCGCCCTCGTCCTTGGACAGGATGTAGACCTGGCCGGTGAACTCGGTGTGCGGAGTGGTCGTGCCCGGCTTGATGATGCACTGGCCGCGCTCGACGTCGTCGCGCTTGATGCCACGGAGCAGCAGGGCGGCGTTGTCACCGGCGTGACCCTCGTCGAGCATCTTGTTGAACATCTCGATGCTGGTGACGGTGGTCGTGGTCTTCTCCGGCTTGATGCCGATGATGTCGACCTGCTCGTTGACCTTGACGATGCCGCGCTCGATACGACCGGTGACGACGGTGCCGCGACCGGTGATCGAGAAGACGTCCTCGACCGGCATGAGGAACGGCTTCTCCGTGTCACGCGGCGGCTCGGGGACGTTCTCGTCCACGGCGTTCATGAGCTCGATGATGCTGTCGGCCCACTTCTCGTCACCCTCGAGAGCCTTGAGGGCGGAGACGCGGACGACGGGCAGGTCGTCGCCGGGGAACTCCTGAGCGGAAAGGAGCTCACGGACCTCGAGCTCGACGAGCTCCAGGATCTCCTCGTCGTCGACCATGTCGGCCTTGTTGAGGGCCACGACGATGTAGGGGACGCCGACCTGGCGGGCCAGGAGGACGTGCTCCTTCGTCTGCGGCATCGGGCCGTCGGTGGCGGCGACCACGAGGATGGCGCCGTCCATCTGAGCGGCACCGGTGATCATGTTCTTCACGTAGTCGGCGTGACCAGGGCAGTCGACGTGCGCGTAGTGGCGCTTCTCGGTCTGGTACTCGACGTGCGCGATGGAGATCGTAATGCCGCGAGCCTTCTCCTCCGGCGCCTTGTCGATCTTGTCGAACGGCGTGGCGGCGTTGAGCTCAGGGTAACGGTCGTGGAGCACCTTGGTGATCGCCGCGGTCAGCGTGGTCTTGCCGTGGTCGATGTGCCCAATGGTGCCGATGTTCATGTGCGGCTTGTTCCGCTCGAACTTGGCCTTGCCCACTGGTTCTCTCCTTAGAGAATCTGACTGACTTTCGTCTACACACTCGGGCCCGGGAGATTCCGAACCCCTTGGCGGTGCGGCGGCCGCTGTGACCACCGCACCAGGGACCAGGACGTGAGCCCGGTCCGTCCGCTCGCGCGGCCGGACCGGAAACTACTCGCCCCGGGCCTTCGCGACGATCTCCTTGGCGATGCCCGGAGGCACCTCCGCGTAGGAGTCGAACAGCATGCTGTAGCTCGCGCGCCCCTGCGTCTTGCTACGCAGGTCACCCACGTAGCCGAACATCTCAGACAGCGGCACGAGCGCCTGGACGACACGGGCGCCGGCCCGCTCGTCCATCGACTGGATCTGCCCGCGGCGACCGTTGAGGTCACCGATGACATCACCCATGTAGTCCTCGGGCGTGGTCACCTCGACGGCCATCATCGGCTCGAGGAGCACGGCGTCCGCCTTGCGCGCGGCCTCCTTGAAGGCCATCGAGCCAGCGATCTTGAACGCCATTTCCGAGGAGTCAACGTCGTGGGCCGCACCGTCGGTCAGCGTCACCTTCACGCCGACCATCGGGTAACCGGCCAGCACGCCGAACTCGGCGGCCTCCTGGGCGCCGGCGTCGACCGACGGGATGTACTCCCTCGGGACGCGGCCACCGGTGACCTTGTTCTCGAACTCGTAGCCGTCGTTGCCTTCGCCCAGCGGCTCGAGGTCGATGATCACCCGCGCGAACTGACCGGAACCACCGGTCTGCTTCTTGTGGGTGTAGTCGATCTTCTCCACCTTGCGGCGGATGGTCTCGCGGTAAGCCACCTGCGGGCGGCCCACGTTGGCCTCGACCTTGAACTCGCGACGCATGCGGTCGACGAGGATCTCCAGGTGAAGCTCGCCCATGCCCCAGATGACCGTCTGACCGGTCTCCTCGTCACGGCGGACCTGGAAGGACGGGTCCTCCTCGGCCAGCCGCTGGATGGCGGTGGACAGCTTCTCCTGGTCGCCCTTGGTCTTGGGCTCGATGGCGACGTTGATGACCGGAGCCGGGAACGTCATCGACTCGAGCACGACCTGGTTCGACGGGTCGGACAGGGTGTCGCCGGTCGTGGTGTCCTTGAGACCCATGACCGCGACGATCTGGCCGGCGATCGCCGACGGGCGCTCCTCACGCTTGTTCGCGTGCATCTGGTAGATCTTGCCGATCCGCTCCTTCTTGCCCTTCACAGAGTTGACGACCTGAGAACCGGCCTCGAGCGTGCCCGAGTAGATGCGGATGTAGGTGATCTTGCCCAGGTGCGGGTCACTCGCGATCTTGAACGCCAGCGCCGAGAAGGGCTCGGCCGGGTCGGCGTGCCGCTCGATGACCTTCTCCTCGTTGCCGACCGCGTGACCCTTGAAGGACGGGATGTCGGTCGGGGCGGGGAGGTAGGCGACGATCGCGTCGAGCAGGGGCTGCACGCCCTTGTTCTTGAACGCGGTGCCGCACAGGACCGGGTTGATGGCGCTGGACAGGGTCGCCCGGCGGATCGCCGCGACCAGCTGCTCCTCGGTGGGCTCGGTGCCCTCGAGGTAGAGCTCCATCAGCTCGTCGTCGTTCTCGGCGACGGTCTCGATGAGCCGGTCACGCCACTCGCGGGCGGCGTCGGCGTGGTCGGCCGGGATGTCGACGGTGTCGTACATCTCGCCCTTGGCCGCCTCGGCGCTCCAGACGAGGCCCTTCATCGTGATCAGGTCGATGACGCCCTTGAAGTCGGCCTCGACACCCAGCGGAAGCTGGATGACGGCCGGCGTGGCGCCCAGACGGCTGATCATCATGTCGACGCAGCGGTGGAACTCCGCGCCGACCCGGTCCATCTTGTTCACGAAGCAGATGCGCGGGACGTTGTAGCGGTCAGCCTGCCGCCACACCGTCTCCGACTGGGGCTCGACACCCGCGACACCGTCGAAGACGGCGACGGCCCCGTCGAGGACGCGGAGCGAACGCTCCACCTCGATGGTGAAGTCGACGTGGCCGGGAGTGTCGATGATGTTGATGGTGTGACCGAGCCACTCGCACGTCGTCGCGGCAGACGTGATGGTGATGCCGCGCTCCTGCTCCTGCTCCATCCAGTCCATCGTGGCAGCGCCCTCGTGGACCTCACCGATCTTGTAGTTGATACCGGTGTAGAACAGGATGCGCTCGGTCGTGGTGGTCTTGCCCGCGTCGATATGGGCCATGATCCCGATGTTGCGGACCTTGGCCAGGTCAAGAGCGGTCGTGGTGGCCACTTCTCTCGCGTCCTCGTCGTCTCGTCGGATCCACTACCAGCGGTAGTGGGCGAAGGCCTTGTTGGACTCGGCCATCTTGTGGGTGTCCTCGCGCTTCTTCACGCTCGCCCCGAGGCCGTTGCTGGCGTCGAGGAGCTCGTTCATGAGGCGCTCGGTCATGGTCTTCTCGCGGCGGGCGCGGGAGTACTGCACCAGCCAGCGCAGGGCCAGGGTGGTGCTGCGCGCGGCGCGCACCTCGACCGGCACCTGGTAGGTCGCGCCACCGACGCGACGGCTGCGGACCTCGAGGGTCGGCTTGACGTTGTCAAGCGCACGCTTCAGGGTGACGACCGGGTCGTTGCCCGTCTTCTCCCTGCAGCCCTCAAGGGCGCCGTAGACGATCGACTGCGCGATGGAGCGCTTGCCGTCCAGAAGCACCTTGTTGATCAGGGCGGTCACCAGCGGCGAGCTGTAAACCGGGTCAGCCATCAGCTGACGGCGGCCAGGAGAACCCTTACGCGGCATTAGCTCTTCTCCTTCTTCGCGCCGTAGCGGCTACGGGCCTGCTTGCGGTTGCGGACACCCTGGGTGTCGAGCGAACCGCGGATGATCTTGTAGCGAACACCAGGCAGGTCCTTCACACGACCGCCACGCACGAGCACGATGGAGTGCTCCTGCAGGTTGTGGCCCACACCGGGGATGTAAGCCGTGACCTCGATGCCGTTCGTGAGCCGAACGCGGGCCACCTTGCGCAGTGCCGAGTTGGGCTTCTTCGGGGTGGTGGTGTAAACGCGCTGGCACACGCCGCGCCGCTGCGGACTCCCCTTGAGGGCAGGAGTCTTGGTCTTGGAGACCTTGTCCTGCCGGCCCTTGCGGACCAACTGCTGAATAGTGGGCACTGCCACTCCGTTTCGTGCCTTGGCCGGTGTTACGTCATGGGTCTTGCATCGCAGGTACTGCCGGTGTCATGACCTGCTGGTTTTTCTTGTCTCGGTGCCCCCGCGCTCGGGCGTGTCGCGCTATTCGCACAGACACGTCCGCGAGGATTACGAGCCAGGAAGCCGTCCCGCGCCCGCAATTGAGCGCACGGTCGAGAGCCCGTTAGAAGACGGGCACGATGCTCAAGACTACCCAGGCCCTGGCGACACGTCAAAACGGCGCGGCAATGCGGGCAAGCCTTGCCACTCCGGGTCGCCTGGGCCTATCTCATCCAGCCCATCCACAGCTCCGGACCAATGATATAGGCCCTCAGGGTGTCCCGTCCCCAAGTCAGCGAACCGCCACCTGACCGTAACCGTGTTTTGTCCCACTCCACGCCGGATGACTACGTACGCGCCTGTGAGCGGCCCGGAAAAGGGACGCGCCCGGGCCCCTCACCGAGGGACCCGGGCGCGCCGCCCTGAGCCGTCTTACCGGTTGTACTGGCCGAAGTCGTACTCCTCCAGCGGCACGGCCTCGCCGCTGCCGGTGCCGAAGGTGTAGTCGGCCGCGGAGCCGTCGTAGCCACCGACGGTGTACATCGCCGCCTTGGCCTCCTCGGTCGGCTCGACCCGGATGTTGCGGTATTGGGGCATGCCCGTACCGGCCGGGATGAGCTTACCGATGATGACGTTCTCCTTCAGGCCCAGCAGTGAGTCGGACTTGGCGTGGATCGCCGCGTCCGTCAGCACCCTGGTCGTCTCCTGGAAGGAGGCCGCCGACAGCCACGACTCGGTGGCCAGCGACGCCTTCGTGATGCCCATGAGGACCGGACGGCCGGCGGCCGGCGAGCCGCCCTCCGCCACCGTCTCGCGGTTCATCTGCTCGAAGCGCGGACGCTCCACGAGCTCGCCGGGCAGCAGGTCGGTGTCACCGGACTCCAGCACGTTCACGCGCTTGAGCATCTGCCGCACGATGATCTCGATGTGCTTGTCGTGGATCGACACACCCTGCGAGCGGTAGACCTGCTGGACCTCCGCCACCAGGTGCAGCTGCACGGCCCGCGGGCCGAGGATGCGCAGCACCTCGTTGGGGTTGACCGCACCGGCCACCAGCTGCTGGCCGACCGTGACGCGCTGGCCCTCCTGCACGAGCAGGCGCGAACGCATCGAGACCGGGTAGGCGATCTCCTCCGACCCGTCGTCGGGGGTGATCACGATCTTCCTGGTCTTGTCGGTCTCGTCGATCCTGACCCGGCCCTCGGCCTCGGAGATCGGGGCGACACCCTTGGGGATGCGCGCCTCGAACAGCTCCGTGACACGCGGCAGACCGTGGGTGATGTCGGCGCCCGCCACACCACCGGTGTGGAAGGTCCGCATCGTCAGCTGCGTGCCGGGCTCACCGATCGACTGGGCGGCGATGATGCCGACCGCCTCGCCGACGTCCACGAGCTTGCCGGTGGCCAGCGAGCGGCCGTAGCAGGTCGCGCAGACACCGATCTTGGCCTCGCAGACGAGCGCGCTGCGGGTGCGGACGGTCTCGACGCCCGCCTCCACCAGCTTCGTCACGTGGATGTCGTTGATGTCGACGCCCGCCGGGACGATGACCTTGCCGTCGACCTCGACGTCCTCGGCCAGGATGCGGCCGTGCACGTTGGACTCGGCGTTCTCCGCCTTGACCAGGTTGCCCGAGGCGTCGCGGTCGGCCACGTGGAGCGGGACCGCGCGGTCGGTGCCGCAGTCGATCTCGCGCACGATGACGTCCTGGGCGACGTCGACCAGACGACGGGTCAGGTAACCCGAGTCGGCGGTACGCAGGGCGGTGTCAGCCAGACCCTTCCGCTGACCGTGGGTGGAGATGAAGTACTCCAGCACCGACAGGCCCTCGCGGAACGAGGCCTTGATCGGCCGCGGGATCGTCTCACCCTTGGTGTTGGACACCAGACCACGGATGCCGGCGATCTGCCGGACCTGCATCTTGTTACCACGGGCGCCGGAGTTGACCATCATCCAGACCGGGTTGGTCGCCGGGAAGGCGTTGACCATGTCGGTCTCGACGTCGGCCGTGGCGTGGGTCCAGATCTCGATGAGCTCCTGACGGCGCTCCTCGTCGGTGATCAGACCACGCTCGTACTCGCGCTGGACCTTGTCGGCCCGGCGCTCGTAGTTCTCCATGATGTCGGTCTTGTTCGGGGGCGCGACGACGTCCTCGATCGAGATCGTGACACCGGAGCGGGTCGCCCAGCGGAAGCCGGCGTCCTTGAGCGCGTCGAGCGAGTTGGCGACCTCGATCTTCGGGTAGGTCTCCGCCAGCTCGTTCACGATCGTCGACAGCTGCTTCTTGCCGACCTGGAAGTCGACGAAGGGGTAGCTGTCCGGCAGCGTCTGGTTGAACAGGCACCGCCCGAACGTGGTCTCGAGCCGGATCGGGTCACCCTGCTCCCAGCCCTCGGGAGCCACCCAGTCACGCGGCGGCAGGACGTCCTTGAGCCGGATCTGGATCTTCGCCTGGATCTCCAGCTCGCGGCGGTCGAAGGCCATCTGCGCCTCGGCGATCGAGCCGAACACGCGGCCCTCACCCTTGGCGCCCTCCTTCATGGTGGTCAGCCAGTAGAGGCCGATCACCATGTCCTGGGTCGGCATGGTGACGGGCTTGCCGTCGGCCGGCTTGAGGATGTTGTTGGTCGAGAGCATCAGGATGCGTGCCTCGGCCTGGGCCTCAGCCGACAGCGGCAGGTGCACCGCCATCTGGTCGCCGTCGAAGTCCGCGTTGAACGCGGTGCAGACGAGCGGGTGGATCTGGATGGCCTTGCCCTCCACGAGCTGCGGCTCGAACGCCTGGATGCCCAGGCGGTGGAGCGTCGGCGCGCGGTTGAGCAGGACCGGGTGCTCGGTGATGACCTCTTCGAGCACGTCCCACACCACGGGGCGGGCGCGCTCGACCATCCGCTTGGCCGACTTGATGTTCTGGGCGTGGTTGAGATCGACCAGCCTCTTCATCACGAACGGCTTGAACAGCTCCAGCGCCATCTGCTTGGGCAGACCGCACTGGTGCAGCTTGAGCTGCGGGCCGACGACGATGACCGAACGGCCGGAGTAGTCGACGCGCTTGCCCAGAAGGTTCTGGCGGAAGCGACCCTGCTTACCCTTCAGCATGTCGCTGAGGGACTTCAGCGGCCTGTTGCCGGGACCGGTGACCGGGCGACCGCGACGGCCGTTGTCGAACAGCGCGTCGACGGCCTCCTGCAGCATCCGCTTCTCGTTGTTCACGATGATCTCGGGCGCACCGAGGTCGAGCAGACGCTTGAGGCGGTTGTTCCGGTTGATGACCCGGCGGTAGAGGTCGTTGAGGTCGGAGGTCGCGAACCGGCCACCGTCGAGCTGCACCATCGGGCGCAGGTCCGGCGGGATGACCGGGATGCAGTCGAGCACCATGCCGCGCGGCGAGTTGGTCGTGTTGAGGAACGCCGACACGACCTTGAGCCGCTTGAGCGCGCGGGCCTTCTTCTGGCCCTTGCCGCTGCGGATGGTCTCGCGCAGGTTCTCGGCCTCGGCGTCGAGGTCGAAGCTGATCAGGCGGTCCTGGATCGCCTGCGCGCCCATGCCGCCCTTGAAGTAGCGGCCGAAGCGGTCACGCATCTCGCGGTAGAGCAGCTCGTCGCCCTCGAGGTCCTGGACCTTGAGGTTCTTGAAGCGGCTCCAGACCTCGTCGAGGCGGTCGAGCTCGCGCTGCGCGCGGTCGCGCAGCTGACGCATCTCGCGCTCGGCGCCCTCACGCACCTTGCGGCGCTGGTCGCCCTTGGCGCCGGCGGCCTCAAGCTCGGCCAGGTCGGACTCGAGCTTCTTCTGCCTGGTCTCGATGTCGGCGTCACGGCGCTGCTCGATGTGCTGCCGCTCGACGGAGATCTTCGCCTCCAGCGAGGGCAGGTCACGCTCACGCAGCTCGGTGTCGACATGCGTGATCATGTACGCCGCGAAGTAGATGACCTTCTCCAGGTCCTTCGGGGCGAGGTCGAGCAGGTAGCCGAGGCGCGACGGGACGCCCTTGAAGTACCAGATGTGCGTGACCGGCGCGGCCAGCTCGATGTGGCCCATCCGCTCACGACGCACCTTGGCGCGCGTCACCTCGACGCCACAGCGCTCACAGATGATGCCCTTGAACCGGACTCGCTTGTACTTACCGCAGTAGCACTCCCAGTCGCGGGTCGGACCGAAGATCTTCTCGCAGAAGAGCCCGTCCTTCTCCGGCTTGAGGGTGCGGTAGTTGATCGTCTCCGGCTTCTTGACCTCGCCGTGCGACCACTGACGGATGTCGTCGGCCGTCGCCAGCCCGATCCGAAGCTCGTCGAAGAAGTTGACGTCCAGCATTTGTGCGATCTCCCCCTCAGACTTCTTCCACGCTGCTCGGCTCACGCCGGGACAGATCGATACCGAGCTCCTCCGCCGCGCGGAAGACGTCCTCGTCGGTGTCGCGCATCTCGATGGACATACCGTCGCTGGAGAGCACCTCGACGTTGAGGCACAGCGACTGCATCTCCTTGATCAGCACCTTGAACGACTCGGGAATGCCCGGCTCGGGGATGTT
>NZ_JBFAPT010000001.1:701752-733609 GCF_040676845.1 Nonomuraea sp. NPDC049504 | reverse complement strand
ATGTAGATGTAGCCCACCGCGATCGGGTAGGGGAACGGCTCGCCGGAACGCCCGTCGAACAGCTGCGCCTTACCGGTCGCCTGCACCATCCGGTCGCCGTCGCGGTTGACCAGCGTGTTGCCGAGCAGCCCGATGATCTCCTGCTCGCCGGCGCCGTCGAAGACCGGGGTGGCGACCTTCGTCCACGGCTCGGCCTGCTCGAAGCCCTTCTCGCGCAGCTGCTCGGTCCATGCCTCCTCGATGCCGGAGATGTCCCAGCCGCGGGCGGCGATCCAGCCGAGGTGGGTCTCCAGGACCTGGCCGACGTTCATCCGGCCGGGCACGCCCAGCGGGTTGAGGATGATGTCGACCGGCGTGCCGTCCTCGAGGAACGGCATGTCCTCCACGGGCAGGATCTTGGAGATGACGCCCTTGTTGCCGTGGCGGCCGGCCAGCTTGTCGCCGTCGGTGATCTTCCGCTTCTGGGCCACGTAGACGCGGACCAGCTCGTTGACACCCGGCGGCAGCTCGTCGCCCTCCTCACGGGAGAACACGCGTACGCCGATGACCTTGCCCTGCTCGCCGTGCGGCACCTTCAGCGAGGTGTCACGCACCTCGCGGGCCTTCTCACCGAAGATCGCGCGCAGCAGCCGCTCCTCCGGCGTCAGCTCCGTCTCACCCTTGGGCGTCACCTTCCCGACGAGGATGTCGCCCTGCACCACCTCGGCGCCGATGCGGATGATGCCGCGCTCGTCCAGATCGGCGAGGGCCTCCTCCGAGACGTTGGGGATGTCGCGGGTGATCTCCTCAGGGCCGAGCTTGGTGTCGCGGGCGTCCACCTCGAACTCCTCGATGTGGATCGAGGAGAGCACGTCGTCCTGTACGAGCCGCTGCGACAGGATGATCGCGTCCTCGTAATTGTGTCCCTCCCACGGCATGAACGCCACCAGCAGGTTCTTGCCCAGCGCCAGCTCGCCCTCGTCGGTGCAGGGACCGTCGGCGATGACCTGGCCCGCCTCCACCCGCCGGCCCTCGGTGACGATGGGCTTCTGGTTGAAGCTGGTGCCCTGGTTGGAGTGCTTGAACTTGGCGACCCGGTACGTGACGTGGGTGCCGTCGTCGTTGGCCACGGTGACGTAGTCGGCGCACACCTCCTCCACCACGCCGGCGGAGGCGGCGATGATGACGTCGCCGGTGTCGGTGGCGGCGCGGTATTCCATGCCGGTGCCGACCAGCGGCGCCTCGCTCCTGATCAGCGGCACGGCCTGGCGCTGCATGTTCGCGCCCATGAGCGCGCGGTTGGCGTCGTCGTGCTCCAGGAACGGGATCATCGCGGTGGCCACCGACGTCATCTGGCGCGGCGAGACGTCGATGTAGTCGACCTCGTCCGCCCTGGCCAGCTCGAACTCGCCGCCCTTGCGCCGCACCGACACGTACCGCTCGGCGAACCCGCCGTCCTCGGTGAGCGCCGTGTTGGCCTGGGCGATGACGAAGCGGTCTTCCTCGTCGGCGGTGAGGTAGTCGACCTGCTCGCTCACCCGGCCGTCGACGACCTTGCGGTAGGGGGTCTCGACGAAGCCGAACGGGTTGATCCTGGCGTAGCAGGCGAGGTAGCCGATGAGGCCGATGTTGGGCCCTTCGGGGGTCTCGATCGGGCACATCCGGCCGTAGTGGGACGGGTGCACGTCACGGACCTCGAACCCGGCCCGCTCACGCGACAGACCACCGGGGCCCAGCGCGGACAGGCGGCGCCGGTGGGTCAGCCCGGACAGCGGGTTGATCTGGTCCATGAACCCCGACAGCTGCGAGGTGCCGAAGAACTCCTTGAGCGCCGCCACCAGCGGCCGGATGTTGATCAGCGTCTGAGGCGTGATGGCTTCGACGTCCTGCGTGGTCATGCGCTCGCGGACGACGCGCTCCATGCGGGCCAGCCCGAGCCGGACCTGGTTCTGGATGAGCTCGCCGACGCTGCGCAGACGACGGTTGCCGAAGTGGTCGATGTCGTCGGTCTCGACCACCACGTCGCCCCGCGCCCCCGGCATCGACTCCTCCCCCGCGTGCAGGCGGAGCAGGTAGTCGATCATCGCGGCGATGTCGTCGACGGTGAGCGCGCCGTGGGTGATGTCGGCCTCGACGCCCAGCTTCTTGTTGATCTTGTAGCGGCCGACCTTCGCGAGGTCGTAGCGCTTGGGGTTGAAGTAGAGGTTCTCCAGCAGGGTCTGCGCCGACTCCTTGGTGGGCGGCTCACCGGGCCGCAGCTTGCGGTAGATGTCGAGCAGGGCGTCGTCCTGGCCGGCCGTGTGGTCCTTCTCCAGGGTGGCCCGCATCGACTCGTACCGGCCGAAACGCTCCAGGATCTGCTCGGTCGTCCAGCCGAGCGCCTTGAGCAGCGCCGTGGCGGGCTGCTTGCGCTTGCGGTCGACGCGTACGGCGACGTTGTCGCGCTTGTCGATCTCGAACTCCAGCCAGGCGCCCCGCGACGGGATGACCCGGCAGCCGAACAGGTCCTTGTCGGAGGTCTTGTCGATGCTGCGCTCGAAGTAGACGCCCGGCGAGCGCACGAGCTGCGACGACACGACGCGCTCCGTGCCGTTGACGATGAACGTGCCCTTGGGCGTCATGAGGGGGAAGTCGCCCATGAACACCGTCTGGCTCTTGATCTCACCGGTGGCGTTGTTGACGAACTCGGCGGTGACGAACATGGGGGCGGAGAAGGTCATGTCCTTCTCCTTGCACTCGTCCACGGAGTGCTTGGGCGGCTCGAAGCGGTGGTCGCGGAACGACAGCGACATCGTCCCCGAGAAGTCCTCGATGGGGCTGATCTCGTCGAAGATCTCCTGCAGGCCCGACTGGGCGGGCACGTCGGTGCGCCCGGCCTGGCGGGCCGCCTCGACACGGGCGCTCCACCGTTCGTTGCCGACCAGCCAGTCGTAGGACTCGGTCTGCAGGGCGAGCAGGTGGGGGACTTCGAGAGGCTCCTGGATGCGGGCGAAGGAGACGCGGCGGGGCGAACCGGTGGGCAGGGCGGAGGTGCGCGAGGCTGCCAAGTGAGGTCCTTCCGAAGGGCACGGATGGGTAGGAGCTCCACGCATGCCAAACGCCCCGTCGATCGCGAGGGCGAAAGCGGGACGTCACGGCAACGTGAGAGAAGCAGCGTAACGCAAAAGGGAAACGGCTGTCCACCACTAGTGATGATGTCAACCCTCCGTGCCGCTTTCACTATGTCATGGCGGGGTCGGCCCGTCAACCGGCGGCGGCGTTCGTGTCGCGTGTCCCCTCCGGCCCGCACTCCGGCCCGCCCTGGGGCGGCGGGCCGGAGGGGGGCGAGGTCAGGCGCAGGTGTAGCCGGACGGGAATGCGGTGTCGCCGGACGGGCGGTTCACCTGGAAGCCGACGCTGCCGGTGGAGGCGCCGGGAGCCAGGGCGCCGTTGTGCGCGACGTTCCTGATGGTGACGGTCTGTCCGCTGACGGTCGTGGTGCCGTTCCAGGAGCCGGCGAGCTGGTGCCCGGCGGGCAGGGTGAAGGTGATCGTCCAGCCGTTCATCGCCGAGGTGCCGGTGTTGGTGATGGTGAGGGGCTGGACGACGTACCCGGTGCTCCACTGCGTCTGTACGGCCGGGACCGCCGTGCAGCCACCGCCTCCCGAGCCCGGCTGGGTGGTGACCTGCACAGTGCCGGATACCGGCGAGATGTTGCCGGCCGCGTCGCGGGCCCTGACCTGGTAGCGGTAGGTGGTGGCGGGGGTCAGTCCGGTGTCGGCGTACGAGGTGGTGGCCGAGGTGCCGACCTGCGCGAACGTGCCGCCGCTCGCGCCCGTCGCGCGCAGGACGTCGTAGCCGCTCACGCCGGTGTCGTCGGTGGCCGCCGTCCAGCTGAGCGAGGTCCCGGTGGACGTGGTGCCCGAGGCCGCGAGACCGGACGGGGCGGTGGGCGGGGTGGTGTCGCCGCCGCCGTCGCCGTCGCCGAGCGTGGGCGTCTGCCAGTCGCGCCACTCGGCCAGGTTGCCGCTCTTGTTGGCGGCGATCCGCATGGAGCCGGTGTAGCTGCCGGTGTCGAGCAGGAACTTCTGGATGTTCTGCTGCAGCGGCGTACGCCATTCCGACCGGCTGGCGCAGTGGGTGCCGTCCTGGACGGCCGACCAGTACGTGATGTTGCCCCCGGCCCCGAGCGCCTTGTAGATCTCGGCGCCGCCGAGCGCGGCCACGCTCGCGGACCTGGCGGCGAGCCAGTCGATGTGCGGGTTGTCCATGATGAACAGCCCGCGCGGCGCGATCATGCCGACCACCGAGTGGGTGTCGACGGGCAGCCGTGCAGGGCTGCCGGTGAACGAGCCGAACGCGTCCCCGAGCCACGGCTGCTCGGAGTAGGCGCTGCTCAGCGGCTGGGCGCCGCTCTCACCCTGGATGGCGCGGAAGCCGGCCACGCCGCCGCTGCCCGACTCGATCGGCATGGTGAGCGCGATGCGCTGGTCGAACGCGCCGACGACGAACGCGCCCTTGCCATAGCGCGAGCAGCCCGTGACTCCGGTCGCGTCGGGCCGCAGGATGCCGCCGCCGGACTGTTCGAGCACGTCGATGATGCGGCTCACGCCCCAGGCCCAGGCGGCGAGTATGCCGGTGGAGCTGTTGGCGCCGTAGATCGTGTAGAAGGCGCCCTGCTTGTTGTTGCGCGGGGTGCCCTCCCTGCCGACGGCGAGGGGGTCGTAGGTGATGACGGCTGCGCCCGCGGCCTTGATCGCGGCGGTGTCGGCGCCGAACCCGCCGAGCACGACGACGGCGGGGAAGGGGCCCGTCCCGCTCGGCAGGTCCACGCCCGCGGAGAAGGAGGCGGTCCTGCCGTTGTGCGAGACGTTGACGGTGATGCCGGTCCGCGACACCGTGCCCGTGACGCTGGACGGCTTGGCCGGCTTCTCGCCGTAGACGAACTTCTCCGCCAGCCTCTTGATCTCCTCGCGGCGGCAGCGCCAGTCGGACTTGGTGGTGACGCGGGTGCCGTTCAGCTTGGTGAAGGGGTCGGGCAGCCGGGAGACGGTGGGTAAGGAGCTCGCGTCGGGCAGGCCGGGGACCTGGCAGTCGGCGCCCTCGTTCTCGGATCCGTCGGCCGCCACGGCCGGTGCGGGGGTCGTCGCCACCGCTCCCGCGGCGGCGAGCGTGGCCGCCAGCGCCAGCGCGACCATCCTGAAGCCGATCGTGGAGCGGGCCAAGCTGGTGATCACTGGAGGGCTCCCTTCCGGGTGGGGTGTTGGCGATCAGTGTGCGAACACCCCCGAAATGTGTCAATCACCACCCGAAAAGTTTCGGCGCCGGCGCCTGAACCCGTCGCCCTGACCTGCTCATCTGTCGCTCTCGATGCCGAAATTATCGGAAATTAGGTGAAACTAAGGAGCGTCGGTGACGGATCGCGGGTCCACCAGCCGGCTGGGCTTCAGGCAGCGCATGGGGAGCCGCTCCCCGGCGGGCCCTCCCTGGCCGCGCCCGTCGCCGGGGCGGCTCTCCGCCTGCTTGGCCAGCGGGAGGCGGAGCACGAACCTGGCGCCCGCCGGCGAGTCCTCGACGCGGAGGCTGCCGTGGTGGGTGTGCGCGATGTCCCGGGAGATGGCGAGGCCGAGCCCGCTTCCGCCGGGGTCGCGGCGGCGGCCGTCGTCCAGGCGGACGAAGCGCTCGAAGATGCGCTCGCGGTGCGCGGGAGGGACGCCGGGGCCGTCGTCGGTGACCGCGAGCACGGCCTGGCCGTCCGCCACGGTCAGGGTCACGTCCACCCCCGAGCCGGCGTGGCGCTGCGCGTTGGCCAGGAGGTTGTTGAGCACCCTGGCGAGCTGCACGCGGGACCCGCGGACGACGACGCCTTGCCGCGCCTCGACCGCGATGGGCACGCGGCGGGGCAGGTTGGCGACCTCGGCGCGGATCAGGTCGGCCAGATCGACGGACTCCGGCGGTGCGGGGTCGCCCTGGCGCAGGCGGGCCATCTGCAGCAGGTCGTCCACGATGGCCTCGAGCCGGTCGGTGGAGGCGAGCGCGTTGCGGATGGTCTCGTGCGGGTCGATGTCGCCGGGGTAGTGGACCGCCTCCTCCAGCTGGGTGCGCAGCCCCGCGATGGGGGTGCGCAGCTCGTGGGAGGTGGTGGAGGCGAAGCGGCGCTGCTGCTCGACGGCATCCTCCAGGCGGGCGAGCGTCTGGTTGGCGGTGGTGGCGAGCTGGGCGATCTCGTCGTCCCCATGCGGTACGGGCACCCGCAGGCTCAGGTCGCTCACCGTGATCTCGGAGATGCGCGACCTGATCGCCGCCACGGGCCGCAGGGTGCGCCCTACCAGGGTCCAGGTCCGGTACGCCGTCATGCCCACCAGGAACGCGATCGCGCCCCCGATGGCCAGTTCCAGGCCGCCTCCCGCGATCAGCTCGGCCTCGGGCCTGGCGGCGTAGACCACACCGGCGTCGGCCTCGGGGGTCAGCCTGATGGCCATCAGCGCCAGGCAGTCGCCCTCCGGCCGGCATTCGACGGCGTGCTGGAACCTGTCGTCGGGCGGCGGCCGCATCCAGCTGAGCGGGACGGTCGAGGACGCCTGCTTGCTGGCGTCCACCACGTGGTGGCCGGCGTCGACGACCTGGATGAGCTCGACGGGGGCGTACGCGGGGATGGGGCGCGGCAGCACACCGCCGCGCGCCGTCGCGCTCCACTGGCTGGCCACCCGTTCGACCTGATCGAACGCGGTGGTCTCCAGATGGTTGCGGACCACGAGGTCCAGCGTCGCGCCGAGCGCGCCGAGGATGATGAGGGAGAACACGGCGGCGGCCACCGTGTACCTGGCCCGGATGGAGCTCTTCCATGACCTGGTCATAACCACAGTGTCATAATTATCCCTTTTCAAACACAATACACGTTATGTCCGTTTTATACGCTGGGCGTATGGACGTGCAGCTACGCCAGCTCCGCGCCTTCGTCGCGGTCGTCGACGAGGGCACCTTCACCGACGCGGCGATCCTGCTCGGCGTCTCGCAGGCCGCGGTCTCCCGTTCCGTCGCGGCCCTGGAGACCACGCTCGGCACCCGCCTGCTGGACCGCTCGAACCAGCGCGTCACGCTCACCGGCGCCGGCGGCCGGATCGTCACCCGCGCCAGACGCGTGCTCGACGAGGTCGACCGCCTCGAACGCATCGCCCAGGAGGCACGCCCCGAGCTGCGCGTGGGCTACGCCTACGCCGCCCTGGGCAAGCACACCCGGCACCTGATGAAGGCGTGGGCCGTCGCTCACCCGGCGGTGCCGCTGATGTTCGTGCAGTCCAACACGCCGACGGCGGGGCTCAGCGAGGGCGTCGCGGACATCGCCATCATCCGCCGCGCGCTCGCCGACGAACGGTTCGACATGGCCTCGGTGGGCTGCGAGGCCCGCTACGCCGCCGTGGACACCGAACATCCGCTCGCCAGGCGCCGCTCCGTACGGCTGGAGCAGCTCGCCCGCTACACCGTCGCGATCGACAAGCGCAGCGGCACCACCACGCCCGAGCTGTGGCCGGCCACCATGCGCCCGCAGACCAGGACCGTGGACGGCGTGGACGAGTGGCTGACGGTCATCGCCGGCGGCCAGGCCATCGGCGTCACGGCGGAGGCCACCGCCAACCAGAACCCGCGCCCCGGGGTCGCGTACCGGCTGGTCACCGACGCGCCCCGCATCGACGTGCGGCTGGCCTGGTGGAGGGACGACCCGCCGCCGTGCCTGGACACGCTGCTGGCGATGATCCGCGAGCTGTACTCCGCCGCGCCGCCCGGCCTGCCCAGGCAGCGGGTGCCCATGGTCGTCCCGCCACGAGCGCGCGGACGTCACTAGCGTCACGGAAGGAGGCCGGAGATGATTTCGGCCGTCGTCATGCCGGGGCCTGGCGCCCCGCTGGAGCCGCGCGCGTACGAGCGGCCCGACCTGGAGCCGGGGGCGGTGCTGCTGAGGACGCTCGGCAGCGAGGTGTGCGGCACCGACGTGCACCTGTGGGAAGGGCGGCTGGCCGGCGTGCCGTACCCGATCATCCCCGGGCACATCTCCGTGGGCAAGGTGGCGGAGCTGGGGCCCGGGGCTCCGGCGCGCGACATCTGGGGCGAGCCGCTGGAGATCGGCCAGACGGTCACCTTCCACGACGTGCACGGCACCTGCGGCCAGTGCTGGTTCTGCACGGTCGCGCACGCCACCACCCGCTGCCCCGAGCGCAAGGTCTACGGGGTGACGATGCCCGCCGACGAGGGCCTGTTCGGCGGCTGGGCCGAGTACGTCCACCTCAAGCCCGGCGTGCACGTGGTGGCCCTGCCACCCGACCTCGACTGGCGGGCCTTCCTGGCGGGCGGCTGCGGCCTGCCGACCGCGCTGCACGCGGCCACCCTCGGCGACATCGCGTTCGGCGACACCGTGATCGTGCAGGGCACCGGGCCGGTCGGGCTGTGCGCGATGGCGCTGGCGCAGCTGCGCGGAGCCGGACAGGTGATCGCGATCGGCGGCTCGCGGGTGCGGCTGCAGGCGGCCGGCCGGCTCGGCGCCGACCTCGTGCTCGACATCGACGCCATGACGCCGGACGAGCGTCTGGAGACGGTCAGGGACGTGACGGGCGGCCGGGGCGCCGACGTGACCATCGAGGCGACCGGCGTGCCGGCGGCGGTGCCCGAGGGCATGCGCCTGACCCGCGACGCCGGCCGGTACGTCGTGGCAGGCCAGTACACCGACACCGGCGACGCCACGTTCAACCCGCACCGCGACCTCAACCGCCGCCACCTGGACGTGCGCGGCTGCTGGGGCAGCGACGCGGGACACCTCTGGCGCGGCGTCCAGGTGCTGGCCCGCTACCAGCGCCTGTTCCCGTGGGCGAGCCTGATCAGCGGCGAGTACGACCTGCGCGACGCGCAGCGCGCCCTGGCGGACGTGGCCGCGCAGCGGGTGGTCAAAGCGCTGATCGTCCCCCGGGCGGGGCGGTCGTAGACTGCCGGGCGTGAACATCTGCGTCTTCTGCTCCGCCGCCGACCTCGACGACCGCTACACCGTGCCCGCCCGCGAGTTCGCCGGCCTGCTCGGCAAGGGCGGCCACACGCTGGTGTGGGGCGGCTCCGACTCCGGGCTGATGAAGGTGGTGGCCGACGGCGTGCAGGAGGCGGGCGGCCGGCTGGTGGGCGTCTCGGTGGAGTTCCTCGCCCACCTGGCGCGGCCCGGCGCCGACGAGATGGTGGTCACCCGCGACCTGGCCGAGCGCAAGGCGCAGCTGCTGGCCCGCGCCGACGCCTTCGTCATCATGGTCGGCGGCAGCGGCACGCTCGACGAGGCCACCGAGATCCTGGAGCTGAAGAAGCACGGCCTGCACGCCAAGCCCGTGGTGCTGCTCAACACGGCCGGCTTCTACGACGGGCTCAGGGAGCAGTTCCAGCGCATGGAGGCCGAGGGCTTCCTGCCGGTGCCGCTCACCGAGCTGGTGTTCTTCGCCGAGGAGGGCGTCGGGGCGCTGGCGTACCTGGAGGAGCAGGCCGGGACCCGCTAGACCGCTCCGGCCTCCGAGCACGTCCGCCTCTGCGATCATGGCGTTCGTGTCCTTGTCGTCCCTGGTCGCCGCCGCCGGTTACCGTCCCGACGAGCCGCTCGTGGTGGGCGTCGCGCGGCGTGACGGGCCGCCCGTCCTCCTGGCCCAAGGGACGACCGCCGCCGGCGATCCGGTCACCGCCACGACCCTCGTCTACGCCGCGTCCCTGTCCAAGCAAGGGCTGCCTGACGACCGCGACATCGACGCCGGCCACGTACCCTCTTCTGGCCCGGCCCCTCCCCCGTGCCCGACGGGTCAGGGAGCGTCGCGCCGGTCGCCGGTCCCGCGCCGCTCTCCCTCGGCGACGGCGGGGCGTGGACCACACTCACCGACCTCCTGAGGTGGGGACAGGCGCTCAACACCGACGAGCCCGGCATCGCGCCGCTCCTCCAGACACCGGGCCGGCTCGACGACGGCACGCCGCTCGACTACGCGTGGGGCGTCGGCGTACGCGAACACGCGGGCCACCGCGTCTACCGGCACGGCGGCGGCTGGCCGGGGCTGCGCGCCCTGCACGCCCGTGTGCCCGCACCCGGCCTGACACTGGCCCTGATCGCCCTCGACGACCGCACCGAGCGCCGCGTCACCCTGATGGACGGCCTGCTGGACGCCTACCTCGGCTCATCCTCCAGCAGTCCCATCATGAGGTAGTCGTGGCACTTCCCCCGCGACCGGGACGCCTGCCGCCGCCGCCCCTCCTCCACGAGTTCGCTTGTGAGGCAAACCCGTGCCAGCCGCTCTCACTTCGACTAAGCGGAATGTCATCGTCCGCTAGTGTTCGAATCAGCAGGACGAAAGACGAAGGAGATGCGTTCCGTGAGAGCAGTCGTGATCCAGGAGTTCGGCGCGCCCGAGGGCATGGCGGTCGTCGAGCTGCCCGACCCGAGCCCCGGCCGGGGAGAGGTGCTGGTCGAGGTCGAGGCGACCGGGGTCGCCGGCGCCGACGTCTTCATCCGCAAGGGCGCCCCCGGCTTCGCGAAGGGCCACATCCCCGGCGGCGAGATCGCGGGCACCGTGACCGCCGCAGGGCCCGGCGCCGACCCGGCGTGGGTGGGGCGGCGCGTGTGGGCGTTCACGGGGGTGGGCGGCGGCTACGTCGAGCGGGCCGTCGTCCCGGTGACGGCGCTGCACGCCCTGCCGGGCGACCTGTCGGCCGTGGACGCCGTGGCGCTCGGCAACGCCGGCGTGGTGGCCCACTTCGGCCTGCGGCACGCCCGTTTCGAGCCCGGCGAGTCGGTGCTGGTGCGCGGCGCGGCAGGAAGTCTCGGCATCATGACGGTGCAGCTCGCCGCGCAGGCCGGCGCGAGCGCGGTGGCGGTCACGACGTCGTCGCGGGAACGCGGCGAGCGCCTGCGCGGGCTGGGCGCGACGCACGTGCTCGACCGATCGGGCGAGGGGGACGGTCCCGCGGGCTTCGACGTCATCATCGACGTCGCCGCCGGGCCAGGTCTGCCCGCGTTCTTCGCCAGGCTCAACCCGAACGGCCGCATGGTGGCGGTCGGCGCGGTGGCGGGCATGCCGCCGGCGGACTTCGGCATGGAGATGTTCGCGGCGTTCCAGCGGTCGCTGTCGTTCGCCACGTTCAGCGCGAACACGGTGCCGGAGGCCGACCGGCTCCGCCTGACCGGCGAGCAGTTCGCCGCCGCGAGCCGCGGCGAGCTGATCCCCGTGGTGCACGAGCGGCTGCCCCTGGAGGAGGCGGTACGCGCGCACCGCGCGATGGACGCGGGCGAGGTGTTCGGCCGGATCGTGCTCACGCCCGCGAAGAGCTGACCCTTCACGGGAGATTTCTCCGGGTTCCTGTCACAGGGGCGCGTCCCGCCCTGTCTTAGCTGGCGACCGGACGGCATGAAGAGCCGCCGGCAGGACGAAAGGGAACCGCATGAAGATCGTCGTCATCGGCGGAACGGGCCTGATCGGCTCGAAGCTCGTGGCGAAGCTGCGCGAGCACGGCCACGAAGCCGTGGCGGCCTCGCCGAACACCGGCGTCAACACCCTCACCGGAGAGGGGCTGGCCGATGTGCTGCGCGGGGCTCAGGTGGTCGTGGACGTGTCGAACTCGCCGTCGTTCGAGCCCGCCGCCGTGCTGGCCTTCTTCGAGACCTCCACCCGCAACCTGCTCGCCGCCGAGGCGGAGGCGGGCGTCGGGCACCACGTGGCGGTCTCGATCGTCGGCACGGAGCGGCTGCCGGACAACGGCTACTTCCGCGCCAAGATCGCTCAGGAGCAGCTCATCGAGAAGTCGGGCATCCCGTTCTCGCTGGTGCACGCGACGCAGTTCTTCGAGTTCACGAAGGGCATCGCGGACGAGGCCACCCGCGAGGACGGCCGCGCGCACATCGCGCCCGTCCAGTTCCAGCCCATGGCGGGCGACGACGTCGCGGCGGCCGTCGGCAGGACCGCCGTCGGTGCGCCGGTCAACGGGCGGATCGAGATCGCCGGGCCCGACCGGTACCGGATGGACGAGTTCTTCCGCCAGGCGCTGGCCGGGATGGGCGACACCCGCGAGGTGGTCACCGACCCGCACGCCCGCTACTTCGGCAGCGAGCTGGAGGAGCTCTCGCTGGTCCCGCTCGGCGAGGCGGCGCTCGGCGAGATCCACTACCGCGACTGGGCCGCCCGCTAGGCCGGGGGAGGAAAGAGCGATGAACGGCCAGGACGGCGAGGGCGAGTTCCTGTACGAGTTGCACGCCGAGGTCGACCTCGAACTGATCGAGGTCGCGGCGAGCCATCCCGAGCAGGAGGAACGCCTGCCGATCGAGGAGTGGCTGTTCGACCCCGCGGACGCCGAGCGCGCGGCCGTCGGCCTGCGCGGCGTCCGCGACGCGGTCGAGGTCCTGGAGGACCTCCTCCTTCAGAACGAGTCCCCGGACGACGCGGCCTGACCGTCAGGTGCCGCAAGCTCCTGTCGCTCAGCACGGGCGGCAGGATGTGGCGTACGACCTGGCGTGACTCCGCGAGACCGCCCGGCGGCCACGGCGCGGGTCAGGAAACGGTACCCCTGGCTGTACCACCATTGGGGCGTACGCGGGAACGACGGGAAAGGGTCCCCGCTGGTGTGCTTGTCCTGTCCGTCAAGCACACCTCCCCAAGGGATTTCACCGACATGGCTGTCGACAGCACCCCCGGCCTCCAGGACCCGCCACGCCAGGGCGGGCTGGGCGGGCTCATCCGCCGCTACCCGCTGACCGGCTACTTCGTCCTGGCCAACCTGCTGAGCTGGGTCGCATGGCTGCCGTACGCGCTCTCCAACCAGGGCATGGGCGTCTGGGACTTCGACTTCCCCGCCCTGCTCGGCACGACCCAGCTCGCCGGGGTGCTCCCCGGCGCCTACCTCGGCCCGATCTTCTCCGCCTACCTGGTGACCCGGCTGACCGAGGGCAAGGAGGGCGTGCGCCGCTGGATCGGCCGCATGACGAAGTGGCAGGTGCACTGGGGCTGGTACGCGGGCGCCGCACTGGGCGTGCCCGCCGTCCTCATCGTCACCTCCCTGGCCGTCTCCGACGGCGCCGCGCAGGTGCCGCCCATGGTGCTGCTCGTCGCGTACATCCCGGGCCTGCTGCTGCAGATGATCACCACAGGTCTGGCCGAGGAGCCCGGCTGGCGTGACTTCGCGCTGGCCCGCATGCAGCGCAGGTACGGCCCGCTGCGTGCCACCGCCATCCTCGGCCCGCTGTGGGGCGTGTGGCACCTGCCCCTCTACCTCACTGAGTGGGGCGGCTACCCGGACGTCACCTGGCAGCGGATCGGCATCTTCGTCGTCTTCGCCAGCGCTTTCAGCTTCGTCATCACCTGGGTGTTCAACCGCACCGGCCAGAGCCTGCCCCTGGTGATCGTGCTGCACGTCAGCGTCAACAACTTCATGTCGATCATCTACTCCGACATGTTCCCCTCGATCGCGGACCCCGACAGCGCCGGCATGGTCACCCTGCTCGCTGGTCTGGGCGCGGCCCTGGTGGTGCTGATCGCCACGCGCGGCAAGCTCGGCTACCGCCCGGAGGCCGGGCGATCGCACTGAGATCGCGGCACCGCCGGGCGGGCGCGGCAGCCGGATGGGGCTGCCGCGCCCGCCCGGCGTACGCTGCGATCATGGTGACGCACGAGCGGGAGATCACGGCGGCCGTCGATCTGTGCCTGCCGGACGGGCGGCTCGACCCCCGCGCGGTCGGCTGGACGCGCCGCCCGCTGCACCGCGCCAACCTGCGCGGCTGGGGCAGGACCAAGCGCTGGGAGTACTGGGGGGTGGTCACCCCCTCGCACGTGATTGCACGGGCCGGGTGTCGGCCCGCGCGGCCGGGCTCGCCCTCGACCTGGCGCAGGAGCCGGGCGGCAGCACGATCAGGGCGGTGACCGCGCAGGCCGAGGTGGAGCTGGAGGTGCCGCTGCCCGAGGGGCACGAGTCGCTGGGCGTGGTGGTGCCATGGGGGCCGCGGCGTTTCCAGTACACGGTCAAGGACGTCGGCCGTCCCGTACGCGGCCGGCTCAGGCTCGGCGCGGCCACGTACGAGATCGGCGGGAGCGAGGCGTTCGCGGTGCTCGACCACGGGCGGGGGCGCTGGCCGTACCGCGCGGTGTGGAACTGGGCGGCCGGCAGCGCGCCGGGACGGGCGATCCAGCTCGGCGGCAAGTGGACCGACGGCACCGGGATGACGGAGAACGCCCTGTTCGTGGACGGGAGACTGCACAAGATCGGCGAGGAGCTCGCCTGGCATTACGACCGCGGCGACTGGACGAAGCCGTGGCGCATCACCGGGGAACGGGTGCAGGCGGTGTTCACGCCGTTCCACGAGCGGGTCGCCCGTACGGAGCTGGGCGTGGTGGGGTCGGAGACGCACCAGTGCTTCGGGCACTTCAGCGGCCGGGCTCGGGCCGACGACGGCGCCTGGGTCGATCTCGACGGCCTGACCGGCTGGGCGGAGGAGGCTCGCCAGCGCTGGTGAGTCAGGGGTTGCGGCGGGCGATGGCGGTGTTGAGCGCGGTGGCGAAGACCGTCCATCCCGCGTACGGCAGCAGCGCCAGCGCGGCGCGCCGGTCGGCCGGCCAGGTCCGGCGGATGAGCAGCGCGTTGGAGGCGTTGAGCACGAAAATCTCGGCGAGCGCCAGCTTCGGGGCGCGGGTGCGGAAGAACAGCGCCGGCCAGGCCGCGTTGAGCAGCAGGTTCGCGGTCAGCGCCCGCTTGAACGCCTGGCTGCGCTCGGGGCCGGTCTGGGAGACGGCACGGGCGCCCGCGTACGTGATGAGCCCGTACAACGGGGTCCAGACCAGCGGGAACGCCTGGGGCGGCGGCTGCCACGACGGCTTCTTCAGCCGTTGGTACCAGGTGGAGCGCGGGTCGGTGCCGAGCGAGCCGGCGACGGCGGTCGCGGTCACCGCGAGTGCGGTCTTCAGGAGGACTTTGCCTTTCATGACGTCCCCCCTGCCCCGCCGGCGTCCATCGACGCGCGCCGTCGCGGCTGGGCCCCGGGCCCGGCCGGCGTCAACCGGCCCGGGGCGAGGGCGGAGTCCGGCCGGGGGGCGCCATTCCCACCGGCCAGGCCGTGGCCCGGCGGCCCTCTTCTTTCAGGGCCGCGCGTCCGGGCGAAGACAGCTGATCAACGCTGGACGATCTCCACGATAGGCAGGCGTTCGACGCCCCGGCCACCGATTATTCGCCGGCGCCCGCGCGGCTCTCCGGCGTCTCCACGCGGAAGCGCGGCAGCGACTCGGGGAAGTTCTCCCTGACGTAGTTGACGAGGAACTCGCGCACGTCGCACTTGAGGTCCCACGACGACGGCGAGTCGGCGGCGCTCATCAGGGCCCGCAGCTCGACCAGGCCGTTCGGCAGCACCTCGGTGACCTGGAGCGTCCAGTCCTTCTGGTCCCACAGCGGGTTCTCCTGGAGGAAGGCGTAGAGGGCCTCACGCAGCTTGGGCACCGGCACCGACCAGTCCACCCGCAGGTACACCACGGCGAGCACGCGGCTGCCGTGGCGGGTCCAGTTCTCGAACGGGTTCTGGGTGAAGTACGAGACCGGCAGCACCAGGCGGCGCTCGTCCCAGAGCCTGAGCACGACGTACGTCAGCGTCAGCTCCTCGATGCGCCCCCACTCCTTCTGCACCACGACCACGTCGTCCAGCCGCAGCGCGTCGCTGAAGGCGAGCTGCAGCCCGGCCAGCACGTTGCCGATGGTGGACTGGGCGGCGATGCCGACGACGGCGCCCGCGATGCCGGCCGAGGCGAGCAGCCCGGCGCCGAGCGCCCGCACCTGGGGGAAGGAGAAGAGCATCGCGCCGAGGGCGATGACGATGACGACGGCGGCGGCGATGCGGCGCACGAGCCCGATCTGCGTCATGATGCGCCGGGCCCGCCGGTTGCGCTCGCCCTCGACCTGGACGAGCCGGTCGAGGATGACGTCGGTCAGCGCGTACGCGGCCTGCACGATGAGCCAGGTGACCACGGCGATGGTGACGAGGCCGAGCGCCTGCTGCACGGTCACGCCGAGGGCCCGCTCGGAGGGCGAGTCGCCGAACATGCCGGGCCCGAACACGAGGTTGAACGCGACGATCGCGGCCGTCAGGAAGGCGGGCCACGTGCAGTGCTCCACGAGGTGCTGGGCCAGTGCCCACTTGCGGCCGGCCCTGTTGAGCAGGCGCCGGGCCACTTCCACCAGGAGGATCGAGCCGACCACCGAGATCAAGAGGATCGGCCAGTCCGCTGGAGACTGCACGTTTCTTGCCCCCTATGTCTTAGAACGTCTCGTCAAAGCTCACATTGCCCTCAACCGCCACCTGGTACGCAGAGACACGCCGTTCGAAGAAGTTGGCCAGCTCCTGCACGTCCTGCAACTCCATGAACGCGAAGGGGTTGGCCGAGCCGTACCTGCGGGGCAGGCCGAGCCGGGCGAGCCGCTGGTCGGCGACGTACTCGAGATATTGGCGCATCTGGCCCACGCTCATGCCCGGCATGCCGTCGCCGCACAGGTCGGCGGCGAAGGCCAGCTCGGCGGCCACGGCCTCCTCCAGCATCTCGGTGACCTGCTTGCCCAGCTCGTCGTCGAACAGCTCGGGCTCCTCGGCCCGTACGGTGTCGACCACGCTGAAGGCGAACTCCATGTGCATGGACTCGTCCCTGAACACCCAGTTCGTCCCGGTGGCCAGGCCGCCGAGCAGCCCGCGCGAGCGGAACCAGTAGACGTAGGCGAAGGCGCCGTAGAAGAACAGGCCCTCGATGCAGGCGGCGAAGCAGATGAGGTTCAGCAGGAACTGGCGGCGCTCGGCGGCCGTCTCCAGCCGCTGCAGCCCGCCGATCGAGTCGATCCACTTGAAGCAGAACTCCGCCTTGTCGCGGATCGACGGGATGTGCTCGATCGCGGCGAACGCCTTGACCCGCTCGTCCAGGTCGGGCAGGTAGGTGTCGAGCAGCGTCAGGTAGAACTGCACGTGCACGGCCTCCTCGAAGAGCTGCCTGCTCAGGTACAGGCGGGCCTCGGGGGCGTTGACGTGCTGGTAGAGGTTGAGCACGAGGTTGTTGGCCACGATCGAGTCGCCGGTGGCGAAGAAGGCGACCAGCCGGTTGATGAGGTGCCGCTCCTGCGGCGTCATCCTCGCCAGGTCGGCGAGGTCGGAGTGCAGGTCCACCTCCTCGACCGTCCAGGTGTTGCGGATCGCGGCGCGGTAGCGCTCGTAGAAGTCTGGGTAGCGCATGGGCCGCAGGGTGAGGTCCATGCCGGGGTCGAGCAACATGTCGCGGGGGCTCCTTACTGGCAGGCTTCGCAGGTTTCCGGGTTCTCCAGCGAGCAGGCCACCGCCTGCGCCGCGGGCGCGGCGACCGTGGTCTGCGCGATGCGCGTCGCGGGCCGCGAGCGCAGGTAATAGGTGGTCTTCAGGCCCTTCTTCCAGGCGTAGGCGTACATCGAGGAGAGCTTGCCGATGGTCGGGCTGGCCATGAACAGGTTGAGCGACTGCGACTGGTCGATGTACGGCTGCCGCGCGGCGGCCAGGTCGATCAGCGCCTTCTGCGGCAGTTCCCAGGCCGTGCGGTAGAGCAGCTTGAGGTCGTCGGGCACGCCGGGCACCTGCTGCACCGAGCCGTCGGCCCGCTTGAGGTCGTCGCGCAGCGCCGCCGTCCACAGCCCGCGCGCCTGCAGGTCGGCCACCAGGTAGCGGTTGACCTGCAGGAACTCGCCCGACAGGGTCTCGCGCTTGAACACGTTGGACACCTGCGGCTCGATGCACTCGTAGCAGCCGGCGATCGAGGCGATGGTGGCGGTCGGGGCGATGGCGACCATGAGCGAGTTGCGCAGGCCGGTCGTGGCGATCTTCGCGCGCAGCGCGTCCCAGCGGGGTCCGGTGGCGGCGCCGTAGTGGTCGGGGTGCAGCACGCCGCCCGCCGCCCTGGTCTCGTCGTACGACGGGTGCCTGCCGCGCTCGGCCGCGAGGTCGGCCGAGGTGTCGTACGCGGCCAGCGCGATCTCCTCGGCGATCCGGGTGGACAGCTCAAGCGCCCGCGGCGAGTCGAACGGCAGTCGCAGCGTGAAGAACACGTCGGCCAGGCCCATCACGCCGAGCCCGATCGGCCGCCACCGCTTGTTGGCCGCCTCGGCCTGCAGCGTCGGGTAGAAGCCGAGGTCGATGGTGCGGTCGAGGAAGCGCACGGCCGTGCGCACGGTGCCGCGCAACCGTTCCCAGTCCAGGTCGTCACCGGCCACGTGGGCCGCCAGGTTGACCGAGCCGAGGTTGCACACCGCGGTCTCGGCGTCGCTGGTGACCTCCAGGATCTCGGTGCACAGGTTGGACAGGTGGATGACGTTCTCGGGGCGGGCGGTCTGGTTGGAGGTGCGGTTGGCGGCGTCCTTGAACGTCATCCAGCCGTTGCCGGTCTGGGCGAGGGTGCGCATCATGCGGCCGTAGAGGGTGCGGGCAGGGATCTGCCGGACATATCGCCCGGCGGCCTCGTAAGCGCGATATCTCGCCTCGAACGCCGATCCGTACAGGTCGGTGAGGTCGGGCACCTCCTTCGGGTCGAACAGCGACCACATCTCGTCCGCCTCGACCCGGCGCATGAACTCGTCGGGCACCCAGTTGGCCAGGTTGAGGTTGTGGGTGCGGCGGGCCTCCTCGCCGGTGTTGTCGCGCAGCTCCAGGAACTCCTCGATGTCGGCGTGCCAGGTCTCCAGGTAGACGCAGGCCGCGCCCTTGCGCCGGCCGCCCTGGTTGACCGCCGCCACGGAGGAGTCGAGCGTGCGCAGCCACGGCACGATGCCGTTGGAGTGGCCGTTGGTGCCCCTGATCAGCGAGCCGCGCGAACGCACCCTGGTCCACGCGATGCCGATGCCACCGGCGTACTTCGACAGCCGCGCCACCTGGCCGTAGCGGTCGTAGATGGCCTCCAGCTCGTCGCGGGGCGAGTCGAGCAGGAAGCAGGACGACAGCTGCGGACGGCGCGAGCCGGAGTTGAACAGCGTGGGCGAGCTGGGCAGGTACGACAGCGTGGACATGAGCGCGTACAGCTCGGCCGCCTCGGCCACGGTCTCCGACAGCCCGCAGGCCACCCGCAGGAAGAAGTGCTGGGGCCGCTCCAGCACGGCGCGCGTCTCGGGGTGGCGCAGCAGGTAGCGGTCGTAGACCGTGCGCAGCCCGAAATACTCGAAGCGGTCGTCCGCCACGTCCGAGACCAGCGCGTCCAGCTCGGCCGCGTGCGCGGCGACGAACGCGGCGAGGCGGTCCTGGACGAGCCCGGCCGCGTGGGTGGCGGCGATCGACTCGGAGAACGTCCGCACGCCGTGCCCGGCCGCCTCGTCGGCGATCTCCTCGGCCAGCAGCCGGGCGGCGACCCGGGAGTTGGCCGGATCGGCGATCACCCGGGCCGCGGCCTCCTCGATGGCCAGGCGGCGGTCAACCTCAACGATCTGGGTCACGTGCTCTCTCTCCTCGCGAGCTTCCCCATGAGGGCAGGCGAGAGCACGGCGGAGCGCGGCGCGAGGCGCGCCGGACCGCGTGTGCCAGACCCGCCCTCGAGGCCATGAACACTGCACACCGCTGGCAGGTCTTCGGGCTCGCGGGCCCGCTCCACGTCCGTGGAGCTCCTACTGGCCGTCGCTTCCCGGATCTCTCCAGTGCTCTGTGACGGCGGTCGTTCCCGCTCACCGCTGCGGGGCAGCCCCGGAATCGCACCGGGTTCCCTTTTGCTCCGCCTCCGAGAAGGCGAACCAGCGACGACCGAGATCCTACATCTAGTGGCCGTTCCCGCAACTACCCCAGCATGTTGTGGCTTTGGTCGTGTCGACCATGCCGAGATCCCGCAGCACGGCGCGAGTGCGGGCCAGCTCGGTGTCCAGCCAGTGGGCGAAGTCGTCGCCCGCGAGCGGGATCGGCAGCCAGCCCGCGGCCCGGCAGGCGGCCTCCCACGCGGCGGAGCCGAGCACCTCCTCGCACAGGCGCACGGCCGCCTCGCGGCTCTCCTCGTCCATGTCCTCAGGCCCGAACGCGCCCACCCACTCGGCGAAGTCGACCCGCACGCCGCACTCCAGCAGGGTCGGCGCGTCCAGCTCCGGCACGCGGACGGCCGAGGAGACCGCGAGCGGCCTGATCCGGCCACGCTTGAGCCCCGGCCGCCAGTCGGACAGCGGTCCGGCGGCGGCCACGGCCCTGCCGGACAGCAGCGCGGCCACGGCCTCGGGCCCGCTGGGGTAGCCGGTGTAGTCGACCTGCCGGGTGTCGGCGCCGAGCGCCCGCGCGATCAGGCCGAACAGCAGGTGGTCCGGCTCGCCCTGCGACCCGCCCGCGAGCATGGTGTGGCCTGGATCGGCCAGCAGTCTGGCGCCGAAGTCGCCGAAGTCCTTCAGCGGAGAGGAGTCGGGGACGACCACGACCAGCGCCTCCCCGCTGAGCCTGGCGAGCGGGGTGGCGGTGTCGATGATGCTCTGGCCGTTGTTCAGCTCGGCCGCGGCCAGCGCGGGCAGGCCGCTCAGGGTCAGGTCGAAGCCGCCGCCCGGCTCGTAGCCGACGGCGAGGGCCGCTCCCGCGAACGCCTGCCCGACCCGCTCCCAGCGCCGCCCGTCCGGCTTGAGGGTGAACCCGGTGATCGGCACGTGCCCGCCGGCCCGCTCCGTGCCGCAGCCCGCGATGGCGGCGGCCACTCCCAGCCCGCAGGCCAGAAAGCGCCGCCGGCGCATGTGCTTCTCCCCCGAATCCCCCATTACTCTAGGTTATTAACCCATTACGGCAGGCTATACACCGGGGTCATGGTCGCTATTCAAAATCGATATATGTTGCGCTTTTTCTTGATTTTCGGGCTTATTAGGCTTTACGGGCGACTCCGGCCATAAGGGACGAAGGGAGTGACCAGTCACCCACCAGCTTGGGCCGGTCCGGCCGCCAGTCCGTCGCCTGCACCAGCCCCGGCGGCTCCATCGGGAAGTCGCCGAAGAACGCCCTGATGCGCGCCGGCGAGCGATCCGTCCCGCTGCCCGCGCGGCCCCGCGGCGGCTCGTCCTCCTCGCCGCGAGAGGTCGTGGCGTGCGAGACGACCAGGAAACTTCCCGGCGCCAGCCGCTCGCGCAGCGCCGCCACCGCGCCCTGCGGGTCGTCGGAGTCGGGCAGGAAGTGCAGGATCGACACCAGCAGCACGCCGACCGGCCGCTCGAAGTCGAGGAACTCCCCCGCGCCTGCCAGCACGTCCTCGGTGTCGAGCAGGTCGGCCTGGACGAACCTGGCCCGGCCGGGAGTGCGCCTGAGCAGGACCGCCGCGTGCGCCCCCACCACCGGATCGCTGTCGACGTAGACGACCTTGGCGTCGGGGGCCACCTCGTGCGCGCTGCCCTGCGTGGGCAGGCCGCTGCCGAGGTCGAGGAACTGGTCGACCCCGGCGCGGGCGACGTAGCGTACGGCACGCTGAAGGAAGGCCCGGTTCGCGCGGGCCAGCGGGACCGCCTCCGGGATCAGCTCGGCGAGCTGATCGAGGGCCTGGCGATCGACCGCGAAGTTGTCCTTCCCGCCGAGCATGTAGTCATACATGCGTGCGGGATGGGGCCTGCGATGGTCGAACTGCCGCACCCTTTGAATTTATGCCGTCCGGGCCGAGATAACGATAGTCCGGGCCAATTTGGATTAGCTACTCAACCGTAACGCTCTTGGCGAGATTGCGTGGCTTGTCAACGTCGCGGCCCAGCGCCACGGCCGCGTAGTAGGCCAGGAGCTGCAGCGGGATCGTCAGCAGGATCGGGTCGAGCTCGATCTCGTTCTTCGGGATCACGATCACGTCGTCGGCCAGCTTGGCGTCGGGCTCGCGGTGGCCGACCATGAGCACCTGACCGCCGCGGGCGCGGATCTCGCCGAGCGTGGTGAGGTTCTTGTCGAGCAGCTCGTCGTCGGGGACGATCGCGACCGTCGGCATGTCGGGGCCGATCAGCGCGAGCGGCCCGTGCTTGAGCTCGCTGGCCGGGTACGCCTCGGCGTGCACGTACGAGATCTCCTTGAGCTTCTGCGCGCCCTCGCGGGCCACCGGGTAGCCGCGCACGCGCCCGACGAACATCATGCTCGGGTGCGGCGCGTACTTCTTGGCCAGCTCGGCGATGCGGTCGCTCTGCCCGAGGACCTGCTCGATCTGGCCGGGCAGCCGGCGCAGTCCCTCGACGATGCGGCGGCCGTCGGCGGGCGACAGGTCGCGCACCCGGCCGAGGTGCAGCGCGAGCAGCGCGAACGCCAGGCACGTCGAGGTGAACGCCTTCGTCGACGCCACCGAGACCTCGGGCCCCGCGTGCAGGTAGATGCCGCCGTCCACCTCCCGGGCGATGGCGCTGCCGACGGCGTTGACGATGCCGATGACCCGGCCGCCCTTGCGCTTGAGCTCCTGCACGGCGGCGAGCGTGTCGTAGGTCTCGCCGGACTGGCTGATCGCGACGTAGAGGGTGTCGGGGTCGACCACGGGGTTGCGGTAGCGGAACTCGCTGGCCGGCTCGGCGTCGGACGGGATGCGCGCCAGCTCCTCGATGAGCTGCGCCCCGATCTGCCCCGAGTAGTACGCCGACCCGCACCCGATGATCTTCACCCGGCGGAAGCCGCGCGTCTCGCGGGCGTCCATGTTGAGCCCGCCCAGGTGGGCCACGTGGAAGCGCTCGTCGAGCCGGCCGCTCATCGTGCGGGTGATCGTCTCGGGCTGCTCGGAGATCTCCTTGAGCAGGTAGTGCTCGTAGCCGCCGGTGTCGTAGTGGCCGGCGTCCCAGTCGACGGTCAGCGGCTCCTTGGCCGTCTCGCGCGCGTCGCTGGAGAAGGTGTGGAAGCCGTCGGCCTTGAGCACGGCCAGCTCGCCGTCCTCCAGGTGCACGACCTGGCGGGTGTAGCGGACCAGCGCGGCGACGTCGGAGGCGGCGAACATCTCCTTCTCGCCGATGCCGAGCACGATCGGGCTGCCGTTGCGGGCAACGACCACCTCGCCGGGCCGCTCGGCGTCGATCACCGCGATGCCGTACGTGCCGACGACGCTCTTGAGCGTCTTCCTGACGGCTTCTTCCAGCGTGTCGTTCTCGTCCGCGGCGTGGGCGATCAGGTGGGCCAGCACCTCGGTGTCGGTCTCCGACGCGAACACCACGCCGTCGGCCTCCAGCTTGGCGCGCAGCTCGGCGGCGTTCTCGATGATGCCGTTGTGGACGACGGCGATGCGCTCGTCAGCCGACAGGTGGGGGTGGGCGTTGACGTCACTCGGCACGCCGTGGGTGGCCCAGCGGGTGTGGCCGATGCCGAGGCTGCCCTTGAACCGCGCGGGCACCACCTTCGCCAGGTCGGCGACCCGGCCCTTGACCTTGCGTACCTTCAGCCCCTTGTTGGACACCACGACCCCGGCCGAGTCGTAGCCCCGGTATTCCAGCCGCTGCAGCCCCTCCAGCAGGATGGGCGCGGCGTCCTTGGGGCCGACATAGGCCACGATTCCGCACATCGAGGTCTCCTCTTCATCTCATCCGTAGACGATTCTGCGGAGCTGCCTGAGCGACAGCTCCGGAGCCGCGACCCTGCGGCTCCGTAACTCGGAGGCGATCCGGGGGAAGATCTCGTCGTTGGTCAGGCCGCGCGCCTTGAGCTCGCCGTGCCGCCGCCTGACGAACTCCTCGGCGGGCTCGGAGAAGTAGGCGAGCACGTCGGCGACCACGCGGGCCGCCTCGCCTGGACCGAGTGGACTCGTCCGCGTCAGGTGCGCGATGAGGTCTTCGTACGGATGCCGTGCCGTGGACACAGACGAGGACCCTACGGCTCTGGAGTGAGACACGCCAACATCCTGCCCGATATCGGGCAGGAAATGCGCTCAAGGGCACCGCTTCGTCGATCGGGATGCCGCGTTCAAGGCCGATCACATGCGTATCATCCGACCCGCCTGACACATCCCTTTCTGGGAATGGTTACGGTGAGTAGTCGTATCGTGACGTTCCTGGGGAGATGTTCATGCAGCTCTGGCTCGCCGCCGCCGTCGCCGCCGGCGTCCTCACCGCGCCGGCCACCGTCCCCCTCATGTCCGCAGCCCCCACTTCATCGGGGGGACGGCAGGCCGACTTCGCCGCGGCCGCCCGCGAGTACGGGGTACCGGAGAGCGTGCTGCTCGCGGTGTCGTACCTGGAGTCCCGGTGGGACGCCAACGGCGGCCGGCCCAGCACCGCCGGCGGGTACGGGCCGATGCACCTGGTGGACGCGTTCCCCGCCGGCGTCCACGAGCACCTCGGCGACGCCCACGGCGACCCGCGTGGCGACGAGACCAGGCCGATGACGCCCGCCCACGCGCACGCGGCGCTGCGCGTCTCCGACGCTCAGCAGCAGACCACGCTGCCCGAGGCGGGCCGGCTCGCCGGGCTGCCGCCCGAGCGGCTGCGCGACGACCCGGCCGCCAACATCCGCGCCGGCGCCGCCCTGCTCGCCTCCTACCAGGGCGAGCCCAGCTCCGACCCCGCCGACTGGCACGGCGCCGTCGCCAAGTACGCGGGCACCGACGACCCGAAGGCGGCCGACGCGTTCGCCGACGAGGTGTTCTCGGTGATGCGGGAGGGGGCGCGGCGGCGTACCGACGACGGGCACCTGGTGGAGCTCGACCCCGTGCCCGACCTCGGGACCTGGGACCCTGACACGTTCCCCCACCTCGGCGACCCCGACGACTTCGCCTGGGACGACGACGTCCCCGGGACCGACGAGCAGGAGCAGCCGAGCACGCCCAAGGGCCACACGGCTGGGGGCGGGAAAGCCGAGTGCCCCGCCTCACTGCACTGTGAGTGGATGCCCGCCGCGTTCAAGCGCTTCGGCAAGAAGAAGAACCGCGACTACGGCAACCACGACCGCCTGTCGCGCAAGCGCTCGGTCGACTACATCGTCATCCACGACACCGAGGGCGGCTACCAGGGCATCCCCTCCCTCATCCGCAACCCCAAGTACGTGAGCTGGCACTACACCATCCGCTCCCGCGACGGGCACGTCGCCCAGCACGTCGCCACCAACGACATCGCGTGGCACGCCGGCAACTGGGACGTCAACACCCGCTCGATCGGCATCGAGCACGAGGGCTACCTGGCCAAGGGCGGCACCTGGTACACCGAGGCGATGTACCGGTCCTCGGCCCGCCTGGTGCGCTATCTCGCCGCCAAGTACCGCATCCCGCTCAACCGGGCGCACATCCTCGGCCACGACAACGTCCCAGGCACGACGCCCGCGACCGTGGCCGGCATGCACGAGGACCCCGGACCCTACTGGGACTGGGCGCACTACTTCGAGCTGATGAAGAAACCGTTCAAGGCGGCCAAGGACGGCGATTCCATCATCATCCGCCCCGACTACGCCACGCACCGGCCGCGCTTCACCGGCTGCGAGACCACCAAGCCCGACAAGAAGTGCCCGCCGCACGGGGCCTCCACGGTGTGGCTGCACAAGTCGCCGAGCCACACCGCTCCCCTGGTCGACGACATCGGCAAGCGCCCGGGGAAGGCGAGCACGTACAGCGTGTACGACCACAGCGCCCGCGCCTCCACCGGCCAGCGGTACGCGGTCGCCGAGCGCAAGGGCGACTGGACGGCCATCTGGTACCTCGGGCAGAAGGCGTGGTTCCACAACCCGGCCTCCGACCCGACCGCCATCCCCGCCAAGGGCCCGCTGGTGACGCCCCTCTCGGGGGCGGTCAAGGTGTACGGGCGGGCCTATCCCGAGAAGTCCGCCTACTCGAAGGCGTCGGTGCAGCCGCTGACGCCGCTCAAGTACACGATCCCGCCGGGACAGACGTACACGGTGGGCGACACGATCACCGGCACCCACTACTCCGCGAACGCCTACCGCCCCTCCAAGCACGTCACCACCACCGGCACGACCCGCTACCACCAGATCCAGCTCGGTCACCGGGTGATGTTCGTGATGGCGTCGGACGTACGGCTGGTGCATCCGTCCGCCTGAACCCGGCTCTTGTTTCGACCATGAACCCCTGCGATGCGCACGGGCACTCCGCGGAGACGATATGGTTTTCCCGTGGACCCGGCGCATCGCCGCCGGGGGCAGACACGCGGAAGTGGCTCAGTGGTAGAGCATCACCTTGCCAAGGTGAGGGTCGCGGGTTCAAATCCCGTCTTCCGCTCGGAGCAAGACTCCTGGTGGAGTGGCCGAGAGGCGAGGCAGCGGCCTGCAAAGCCGTCTACACGGGTTCAAATCCCGTCTCCACCTCGGCGGCCGGCGGACCCTCCGGGATCCGCTAAAGTAAAGACAGCGCCATGCGGAAGTGGCTCAGTGGTAGAGCATCACCTTGCCAAGGTGAGGGTCGCGGGTTCGAATCCCGTCTTCCGCTCTGAGTGACAACTCAATACGGACGATTAGCTCAGCGGGAGAGCGCTTCCCTGACACGGAAGAGGTCACTGGTTCAATCCCAGTATCGTCCACCCCTTCTGGCCCCAGCCCACGGTTTCGTGGTCTGGGGCTTTTCGTCGTCCGGAACGCCCGGCCCGGACTGTCCGTGACGCCATCCCCGCCTTACTGAGAGCCGTCTCGTCGAGGACGTCAGATGGCGATCACCGTTTCCACGCCTCTCGCTGTGAAGGGCTCCAGGAGGTCGTCCGTGGCGGAGGTGTCCGTGACCAGCGTCCAGCGGTCGGGCATGCGGGCCCAGGCGTGGAAGGGGCGGCGGCCCAGCTTGGCGGCGTGGACCAGGACGTAGACGTGGTGGGAGCGGGCCATCATCAGCTCCTTCAGGCGGGTCTGCTGGAGGCTGGCCTCGCAGATCCCGCCCTCCGCCGTCACCCCGTCCGCGCCCAGGAACGCGCGGTCGAACGTCATCCGGCTCAGCGCCGCCTCCGCGAGCGGGCCCACGAAGCCCTGGCTGACGTGGCGCAGCGTGCCGCCCAGGCATTCGACGTGCACGCCGGTCCCCACCAGCTCCTGCAACGCGGTCAGTCCCGTGGTCGCCACGGTCAGGTCGGCCGCGTCCCGCAGCTCGTGGGCCAGGGCGCCCGTGGTCGAGCCCGAGTCCAGCAGGATCGTCTCCCCCGGCCGTACCTGCGCCGCCGCCCAGCTCGCGATGGCCCGCTTGGCCTCGAACGCCTCCCCGATCCGCTGCCGCAGCGACGCCTCCGGGTGCGTGACGACCGCCATCGCGCCGCCGTACGTGCGGGCCAGCAGCCCGGCCGCCTTCAGATGCGCCAGGTCCCGCCGGATCGTGGACTGCGTGACGCCGAACCGCGCCGCCAACTCCTCGACGCCGGCCAGGCCGGTCTCGGTGGCCAGCCGCACGATCTCCTCCCGCCGCACGTCCGCCGCCCGCTCCCCCGCGCCCCGCCCCTTCGCCCCCTGCTTGCCCACGGCTCGCTCCTCCGCGCCCCCTTCTCCCGCAGGCCGCTCGGCCTTCCCCAGGTGCGGTGATGGGGTCGTCATGAGGTTCGGGCCTGGGAGAGCTCGGCGGCCTGGCGGAGGGCTTCGAGCATGCTGCCGGGGTCGGCGAGGCCCTTGCCGGCGATGTCGAAGGCCGTGCCGTGGTCCACCGAGGTCCGGATGACGGGGAGGCCGACGGTGATGTTGACGCCGGCCTCCAGGCCGAGGATCTTGACGGGGCCGTGGCCCTGGTCGTGGTACATGGCCACGATGAGGTCGTAGTCGCCGCGTCCGGCCAGGAAGAAGGCGGTGTCGGCGGGGAGCGGGCCGTGCACGTCCATGCCCTCGGCCCGCAGCCGATCGAGGGCGGGCACGATCTTCTCCTCCTCCTCGCCGTACCCGAACAGGCCGTTCTCCCCCGCGTGCGGGTTGATCCCGCACACGCCGATCTTGGGACGCTCCAGCCCGGAGCCGCGCATCGCCGCCGCGCCCCGCCGGATCGTCCGCTCGACCAGGCCGGGCTCGATGCGGGCGACCGCGTCGATGAGGCCAATGTGGGTGGTGACGTGGATGACCTTGACCTTGGCGGTCGAGAGCATCATCGACACCTCCTCGGTGCCGGTCAGGTGGGCGAGCAGCTCGGTGTGGCCGGGGAAGACGTGGCCGGCGGCGTGCAGGGCCTCCTTGTTGAGCGGAGCCGTGCAGATCGCCTGCACCTCGCCGGACATCGCCAGCGAGCCGGCCAGCCGGACGTACTCGTACGCCGCGTTCCCCGCCACCGCCGACACCTCGCCCCACGGGAGGTCGGCGGGCAGCAGGCCGGGGTCGATGACGTTGATCCGGCCCGGCTCGAACACCGCGTCCGCCACTCCGCCGACCGTCTCGATCCTGGCGGACACGCCGAGGACGGCGGCGGCCTGGCGCAGGCGTCCCGCGTCGCCGATGACGACCGGGCGGCAGAACCCGGCCGGCTCGGGAGCCAGCAGGGCGCCGACGATGACCTCCGGACCGACGCCGGAGCCGTCCCCCATGGTGAGGGCGATCAGAGGTGTGCTCATGTCAGCCTTTCGAAGTGGTGAGGCGCGAGGTGGGCGGCCATGCGCAGCAGGCTGTCGCGGCCGCCGAAGCTGCCGGGTCTGGTGACGACCGCGTGGCCCTGAGGCGCGTGGCTGTGGACGGCGCCGTGGTGCACCTGTCCGACGGGGGTCAGCTCGCGGACGCCGAGCGCGTCGAGCACCCGCCTCGCCGTCCCGCCGCCGGTCAGGACGAGGTTCGCGGGACGGCCTGCGAGGGCGCCCGTGACGATCTCCTCCCAAGCGCCCGTCAAGGGGCCCGAGGTGGTGAGGACGGCAGGTCCGGCCTCCAGGGCTCGTCGCAGGCGCGGCGCCGCGATGTCCTGCGGCTCGTCCGCGCTCAGCGTGATCTGCTGGACGCCGTGCTGGAGCAGCAGCTCGACCTGGTCGGACACGCCCGGGTGCACGGTGCCGACGATCACCAGGAGGGGCGCGTCGCCGGCCGGCTTCGCGGGACGGGGCACGTCGGTGACGGTCCCGCCGAGGGTGCGGGCGAGGGCCGCGGCGAGGCCGCCCGCACCGGCCAGCCGGGTACGCGGGTCGGCGGCGAGCGCGGCGGCCACGATCGCGTCGAGGTCGCCGTCCGTCTCCGCGTCGCAGATCGCCACCCCCTCTGCCCCGCTGAGCGCTCGCGTCAATGCGGGGTGCCCCGCGCGGACCGTGTCGAGGGGGATGAGGGTGGAGGGGTGGCCGTCGAGTGCTTCGGCGACCGTGGCGGGTGCGGGGCGGGGCTCGATGTGCCAGGTGCGCGTTTCGCGCAGCGGGACACCTTCGACGTACGGGACTCCGCCCACGACCGTACGACCGGCGGACGGCAGCGCGGGGGCCAGCACCACGGGCGCGTCGAGGCAGGCGGCGGCGATGGCGGCGGCGACGTTCCCGCGCAGCAGGGAGTCGATCTTGACGAGGACTCTGCGGTCGCCCGCGTGCGCGAGTGCCGCTCGTACCAGGGATTTCGTGTCGGAGTGGTACCGGCTGCCGAGGTCGGCGACCAGCACCGGCGGCGCGGAGTCGTAGGGCGGCCCGGACAGCGCGATCAGCGCGGCACCGGCGGCGGGCATCAGCACGGCGGCCGTCTCCGCCGCCCCGGTCAGATCGTCGGCGAGCACGAGCACCGCATCCGCCTGTGCGCGAATCACGCAACAAGCATTGCACGAAACGCGCAGACGATGCCAGAGTGAGCGAAAGGGCGTACACGAGGAGTCAGGAGAGGCCCGTGACCGCAGCCGAGTTCGCCAGGAAGATCCGCGATCGGGAACGAGCCGTCGGCTACTGGGTGGTCCTGGACGCGCCCGTCGCCACCGAGCGGCTGGCCCGGCTCGGGTACGACTACGTGGCCCTCGACGGCCAGCACGGCTTCATCGGCACGTCGGGGCTGCTCGCCAACCTCATGGCCATCGACGCGGGCGGCCGGTCCGCCGGGCTGGTCAGGGTGGAGTCGGGTGATCCGGCGGTGATCGGCCGGGCTCTGGACTTCGGTGCGGCGGGCGTCATCGTGCCGCTCGTGGACAGCGCCGCCGACGCCGCCCGTGCCGTCTCCGCCGCGCGCTACCCCGGTGCGGGGCGCCGCTCGTACGGGCCCATGCGCTCGATGCTGCGCATCGGCCCCACGCCCGCCGAGGCGGACGCGACCGTGCTCGTCCTGGCGATGATCGAGACGCCGGAGGGGCTGGCCGGCATCGAGGAGATCTGCGCCACGCCGGGACTGGACGGCGTGTACGTCGGGCCGTCCGACCTGTGCCTGGCCGTGGGCGGCCGGTTCCCGAACGACCCCGAGGTCGCCGACGTCTTCGAGGCGGCACTTGAGCGGATCCGTACGGCGGCGGCCGACGCCGGCATCGCGGCCGGCATCCACAACCCGAGCGGCGAGCAGGCGGCGCGCCGGCTGGCGGAGGGCTTCACCTTCGCCACCGTCGCCGGCGACCTCAACCACCTGGAACAGTCCGCCGCCGCCCACCTGAAAGCCGCCACCTCCGCCTGACCCGCCCCACCCGCTGAGGCGGGCGCCGAAGTCGAGGCGCCTTTACGTGATATAGGAAGTTTTGACCGCAATGTGAACTATTTGGTGGCTCTCTGTGTATAGGCGGTTTCTGTCCGGGTAGCGCCGAGGCATTGGCTCCTCAGAGGAGGAAACCGTGGACATCAATTTCGGCCAAGGCATAGCTGACGCCTGGCGGTCAATAGCGGCGTTCGTTCCGAAGCTGGTCGCGTTCCTCGTGATTCTCATCATCGGGTGGATCGTGGCCAAGGCTCTGGAGAAGATCGTCGACAAGGTGCTCGAACGGGTCGGTTTCGACCGGGCGGTCGAGCGCAGCGGGATGCGGCGCTGGCTGGAGCGCAGCAAGTACGATGCGAGCAGCCTGATCGCCAAGATCGTCTTCTATGCGATCCTGCTGGTCACCCTGCAGATAGCGTTCAACGTCTTCGGGCCCAACCCGGTCTCGGCGCTGCTCGCCGCGGTGGTGGGCTGGCTGCCGCTGGCGATCGTGGCCATCGTGATCATCGTGGTGGCGGGTGCCGTGGCCAGGGCCGTCAGGGACATCCTGTCCGGCGCGCTCGGCGGCCTGTCGTACGGTCGCTGGATCGCGACGGCGGCGGCGGTGTTCATCTGGGCACTCGGCATCATCGCGGCGCTCAACCAGATCGGTGTGGCCACGACCGTCACCACGCCGGTGCTGGTCACGGTGCTGGCCACCATCGGCGCGATCGCGGCGATCGGCATCGGCGGCGGGCTCATCCGGCCGATGCAGCAGCGCTGGGAGCGCTGGCTGGGCCGTATCGAGGAGGAGGCTCCGCAGGCCAGGGCGCATGCGGAGGCGTATCAGCGCGGGCGGGAGGACGCCCGGTCGATGAGCGAGGAGACCGCCCCGATGCGCGGCACGCGCGGCGGCGGCGCCACCCGCTCCGACATGCCTCCTGGCTGACCTGGGGGCGCCCGCCACGCGAGCGCCACCGGCACGATCGGCACGAGCCCCGGGCGAACCGCCTGGGGCCCGCGCCGGTCCACCCGGGTGAGCGCGCTCAGGCGGGGTGGCCGTCTTCCAGGAGGCCCAGTTCGCGGGTCAGGTAGCAGACCGCCGTCAGCCGCAGGGACGGGGCGTCGGGCTCGTCGGTGAAGGACCAGCCGCGGTGGCGCAGCTCGTCGAGGAAACCCAGCAGGTAGTCGCCCAGCGTCTCGCGGTCGAGCGGGATGGCGTCGCGCAGCTCCGCCGCGTGCTGGTCCACCGCGGCCACCAGAGCGGGGTCACGGCCCATACGGGAGAGCTGGGCGTCGCCCAGTGCGTTCATCAGCCAGCGCAGGGGCGAAACCGCCCATCCATCCTCGAAGACCACTTGGACACTGTAAAGCATTCTCCAAGGTCAACCCCCTAATGGGGCATCTCAACACCCGGCCCTCCCCCGCCGTCGCGGCGACGGTCTCTTGGGGAGAGAGGCGGTCATCCCCCATTGGCCAGCCCGACACCGACCCCT